>NZ_BADD01000085.1 GCF_000333455.1 Rhodopseudomonas sp. B29 | reverse complement strand
GTACAATCCGACGCCGGAGCTGGTGGAGGGTCTCGTCAAAATCCCTCGGCCCGCTGTTCGGCGATGTTGAACGTGAGGGTCACATCTTCGACGTCAGCTACCAGACCGTCGATCGCGAGCTTCCGGACCTAATCGCCAGCTATCAGCCCGATGCGCTACTGATGTTCGGCCTCGCGGCGCGCACCGCGCATCTGCGCGTCGAGACCCGCGCCCGCAATGCGGTCTCCATGCTGTGGCCGGACGCAAGCGGCGCCAAGCTGCGGACCGGACAGATCGAGCCAGGAGCCAATGCGCGGCGGTTTGGCTCCCACACCGCCCGGCTGCTGCGCGCGGCGCTCGCGACCGGCATCGACGCCCGCAGCTCCCGCGATGCCGGCCGCTACCTCTGCAACTATCTGGCCTTCCGCGCGCACCAAGCGACGACGGTCGCCGGCGACCCTGCACTGGCAGCTTTCATTCACGTTCCCCTCACCGCGCGGGATGGCGGCGCCCATCCGAACGGGTCGATCACTCTCGAAGAACTGGTCGATGCCGGCGAGGCAATGCTGGTGGAACTCATCCGGCTGAGCCGGCGGGCTCGGCTGGCGGCTGCCCTACCGGCGTAATCCCATATGGAACCCGTCCCGGTGCACCGTCGTTAAGTGGGACCGGAGGAAAACCATGCCCTACGCGCTGTTCTGCGACGACGCCAAGATCAGCAAGTCGTATCCGACCGAAGCCAGCGTCTGGAAACACGCCAGCGAAAGCGGCCTCGTGGTCGATGTGGACCCTGGCGACGAAACGCCCAAGCTGCGGCGCGTGCTCGATAACGGCTACGAAATCCGTCAATGCCCGGCCGACCCTGGCGAAAGCCCGGAGCACAACGAGGCCGAAGCCCACGCCGCGCGCGATTATCAGCTGGCGAAGGCCAGTTAACCCTACTGCCGAACATCACCGCAGTCCTTCACCGCCGTGGCCCTGCCGCGGCGGCAATTTGCGTTACTAATCGATGCAAATCATTGCAGGACCACAGTCATGACGCTGCATCGAAGAGACCTGATCGGCGGCTTGGCCGCCGGTGCCGCCGCGCTGACGATTGCTCCGCTCGCGGCTTTCGCACAGTCTGCCCGGCGCGGCCGCGATGCCGCGCATCTCGGCGTCCAGCCGAACCGTGATGTCGATCAAACCCTGGCGTTGCAGCGGGCGATCGATGAAGCTGCCGCGCAGCGCGTCCCGCTGGCGCTTGCGCCGGGGACCTACAGGACCGGTCCACTGAAATTGCCCGCCGGTGCGCAACTGTCCGGCGTTCGCGGCGCGACACGGCTGCTGTTCAGCGGTGGCCCCTCGTTGTTCGACAGCCTCGACGCCGACAACGTGACGCTGAGCGGCCTCGTGCTCGACGGCGGCGCGATTCCGCTGCCGCAGCGGCGCGGGCTCGTGCACTGCGTCGTCGCGCGCGAGCTGCGCATCACTGATTGCACGATTGCGGCCAGCGGCGGCTCGGGGATCTGGCTGGAGAACTCGTCCGGCGCCATCACCAGCAACATGCTGAACAGGATCGCCGTCACCGGCGTCGTGTCGTTCGACGCGCGCGGGCTGCGCGTCAGCGACAACACCATTATCGATACCAACGACAACGGCATTGAAATCCTGCGCACCGCGATTGGCGACGACGGCACGCTCGTCACCGGCAACCGCATCGAGAACATCAAGGCCGGCCCCGGCGGTTCAGGACAATACGGCAACGCCATCAACGCGTTTCGCGCCGGCAATGTGGTGATCAGCGGCAACCGCATCAAGGATTGCGATTACTCAGCGGTGCGCGGCAACTCGGCATCGAACATTCACATCACGGACAACAGCATCAGCAATGTCCGCGAGGTCGCGCTATATTCGGAGTTCGCCTTCGAAGGCGCGGTGATTGCGAACAACACGGTCGATGGCGCCGCCGTCGGTGTCTCGGTCTGCAATTTCAACGAAGGCGGCCGGCTCGCAACCGTGCAAGGCAACATCATCCGCAACCTGCTGCCGAAGCGCCCGATCGGCACCGCGCCCGACGACGATGCGGGCGTCGGAATCTATGTCGAGGCCGACAGCGCGGTGACCGGCAACGTCGTCGAGAATGCACCGGCGTTCGGCATCATGGCCGGCTGGGGCAAGTATCTGCGCGATGTCGCCATCACCGGCAACGTCGTGCGCCGATCCTTCGTCGGCATCGGCATCTCGGTGGCGGACGGCGCCGGCACGGCCGCCATCAGCAATAACATCATCGCCGAGACGAAACGCGGCGCCGTCGTCGGCCTCGATCATGCCCAGCCGGTGACGCCCGACCTGACGCTGCCGAACGCGGAAAAACGGCCGCAGGTGATGCTGGGGCCGAATTCGGTGCGGTGATCAGCTGCTCGCTGCAAACCCAATCGCAGCGCTGCGATCCGGATCAGCGCGCTCCGGAAATATCCAGGATTCGCTGCCGGCGCCGCGTCGTCGCGCCGTCGATCAGCATGCGGCCGGCCCAGCGATAGACGTTGGATTCGCGAACCTGGCGACGCATCGAACTCATCCGCACCGCCTGTTCGTGATCCGGCATGCGCAGGCCGGCGCCGAGCGCCTCCGACATCTCGCGGGTGTTGTAGGGATTGACGATCAGCGCCTCGGACAGTTCGCGCGACGCGCCGGTGAAGCTCGACAGGATCAGCACGCCGCGCTCGTCTTCGCGGGGGGCGACGAATTCCTTCGCCACCAGATTCATGCCGTCGTGCAGGCTGCTGACGATGCAGATATCGGCGGCGCGAAACAGCCTGAAGACGTCGGCCGGGCCGTGGTGCCTCACGATCAGGTGGATGGGCTTGTAGTCGCCCTCGCCGTGGCGGGCGTTGATCTGGTCGGTCAGCGCGATCGCCTCGGCCTGCAGCGCGCTGTAGCTGTCCAGCCGGCTGCGCGTCGGCGCCGCGACCTGAACGAACACCAGCCGGTGCTTCCACTGCGGCTCGCGCGTCAGCAGATCGTCGAGCGCCCTCATCCGGTCGAGGATGCCCTTGGTGTAGTCGAAGCGCTCGATGCCGACGATCAGCTTGGTGTCGGGCGGCAGGCCGAGCGAATGCCGCACCTCGGCGCGGCAGGTCTCGACCGGCGCCAGGCCGTCGAGTGCCTTGGGCGGCCATTCGATCGAAATCGGATAGGCGCGCACCATGGTCTCGTGGCCCTGCACGGTCACGGTGGCGTGCTCGCGGTCGATCCGGCTCTCGACGAAGCGATCGACGGTTTCGAAGAAATTGTTGCAGTGAAACTGGGTGTGGAAGCCGATGATGGTGCTGCCGAGCAGCCCCTCGATGATCTCCTCCTTCCACGGGCAGATGCTGAAGGTCTCGGCGTTCGGCCAGGGGATATGCCAGAAGCTGATGATGGTCGCTTTGGGCAGGCGCTGGCGGATCAGCCGCGGCGCCAGCGCGAAGTGATAGTCCTGCACCAGCACCACGGGATCTTCGGTCTTGGCCTCTTCAATCACCGCGTCGGCGAAGCGCTCGTTGATCAGCCGGTAGGAGCGCCAGTCTTCGTCGCGGAATTGCGGACGCACGAAGGCGATATGGCACAGCGGCCACATCCCCTCGTTGGAGAAGCCGTAGTAGAAGCCGTCCTGTTCGTCGTCGTCGATCCAGACCCTTCGCAGCACGTAGGCCGGATCGCCCGGCGGCACGTCGAGCCGGTCGTGAGCGTCGACGGCTTCGCGATCGGCCGAGCCGCTGCCGTGCGCGATCCAGGTGCCGCCGCAGGCGCGGATCACCGGCTCCAGCGCCGACACCAGGCCGCTTGCCGGAATCTGTACTTCGACGGTGTCGGTGCCGTCGATGCGGTTGTGGATATACGGCTCGCGGTTGGAGAGGATCAGCACTTCGGCTTCCGGCATCAGTTCGACCAACAGCCGCTGCAACGAAGCCGGCGACCAGTCGATCTCGGCCGAGCCGATCGTGACGCGGCCAGCCTCGAGGGCACGCAGCAGCCGCTTGATCTCTTCGTCGATCGAGGCGAGATCGCGCCGCGGGTCCATCGCGGTCGAGCCCGGGTGGATTTCCTGCACCGCGCGGCGCAGCGAATTCATCCAGCTCCGGAACGCCAGCGCGAAGCCGACGCCGGCGGCGGCAATCATGATAGCGGCGACCACCGCCAGCAGCGCGGCCAGACGCGTCTGCGCCTCGCCCGAGCGCGCACCAATGAAGCTGAGATCGTGCAGGATGACGAAATAGGACTTCTGCGTGCGCTCCGTGACCGGGAACGCGCTGACCATGATGCGCAAGCCATCGCTGCTGATGATCGAGAAGCTGGCCGCGTCGGACCTCGCCACCTTGTCGCAGGAAAACGTCGCGGGCATCAGCCGCGTCGGCTTGATCAGCAGCCCCGTCGAATCGCACAGACCGACCGCGAGGATCCGCTGATCGAGCGCGACGCTCTCGAATATGCCTGCCAGCCGTTCGTAATCGCGATCCGCCATCGCCCGCTTGAGCTGATCCTTGACGGCGTTGAACACGAGCCGCGACCGCGACTCCACGTCGGCACGCGACCATTGATCGATCAGCGGCCGCGCCAGCGGTGCGATTGCCAGAGCCAATGCAAATGCCGCGGCGAGCGCGGCGCCGACGAACAAAAGGCTGCGTTTCAAGCGTCGCTGCATCGTATGTCGGGTACTCCTCGGCTCATGCAGCGTTCCACGGGATTGCGCGACGCTTAACGTGACCGCCGTCTTACCGAGTTTGGCAGCTCGCGACAAATCACCCGAAACGCTCGTCCGTGCGGCATCGTACACGATCGTTCGACACGTGATAGGGCTCGGTAAGCATTACGAGAACGTTCTCACGAACTCGGCGTTGACCGAGGCGGCGCGCTGCGCCGGGTCGCTGTGTGACGGCGTCCCGGCGCAGCGTCGTCGGCTCAGAAACTCACGGTGAGCCGGGTGTTGAACGATCGCCCCATCCCGGCAACCGAGTAGCCCCACATCGGCGATGATCCCATCATCGAGACGGCCTGGAAATCGACCAGGTCGGCTCCGCCGAGCGGCAGGTAGTAGAATTTATTGAACACGTTGTCGATGCCGACGTCGAGCCGCACGTTCTGCCAGCGATAGCCGGTGCGAAGATTGAGCAGCGCGTAGGCCGGCGTGGCGATCTCGTTGCGGACCTGGCTGACGTCGGTCTTGGCGCCGACCAATTGCACCTCGGCGCTGCTGATCCAGCCGCCGAGCTCGTGATTGAGCGCCAGTTTCGCGTTGATCGGCATCACGTGATACAAGTTGACGCCGTCGGTGCGCTGGCCGTGCACGTAAGCGAGCTGGCCACGCAACACGCCGCGGCCATAGGCCGGAGTGTCCCACACCGCCAGCCGGCCGTCGAGGTTGACGCCGTACAATTCGGCGTCATGGTTGGCGAATTGCAGGAACACGAAGCTGTTGGTCGCGGTCGCGTTGGCGGCCGTGCAGCTTCCGATCGCGCAGCGATCGACGTCGATATAGTCCTGAACGTAGCTGTAGTACGGCGTGATGCGGACCTCCCACAGCCTCTGCGCCGGATCGTGCCACGTCGCGGTGAAGCTCACGGTGTGAGCCTTCTCCGGCTTCAGATCGATATTGCCGACATAGCCGTTGCCGTCGCCGAACCAGCCGATCATCTGCATCGCCATCGCCGACGTCGACCACGCGTAGCGCTCGTAGAGATTCGGCGAGCGGGTCTTGCGGGCGAAGCCGAGTTCGAACTGATTGATCGGATTCGGCTCGTAGCGGATCAGGGCCGAGCCGTCGAGATTGACGTCGGTCTTGGCACGGTCGAGCGCGTTGAATCGCGCCGCATCGCCAGCGTACATCATGCTGTAGCCCTGCACGTTGCCGGTGTTCATCGACACCACGTCGTTGCGCAGGCCCACCAGCGTCGTCCATTCGCGATCCCAGTGGCGCTCCCATTCGACGAAGGTGCCGAACCGGGTGCGGCGGCCGTCGTTGATGTTGATGAAGGTGTTGGGCGACATCATCATCCCGGAGCCGGCGACAGGATCCCACCAATCGTCGAGCCGATAGGCGTGGGTCTCGTTGCCGACGCGGATGAGGTCGTGCTCCGAGGCGATCACCGAAGCCTTGATATTGTAGCCGAGGTCGGTACCG
>NZ_BADD01000086.1:9324-31061 GCF_000333455.1 Rhodopseudomonas sp. B29 | reverse complement strand
CGCCGGCGATGATCCGTCAATCCGCCTCGCCTGCCAGCTGCGGCCGACACACGACCTCGCTTTCGTCCCGGTGTTTCCGCCGCGTAGCGCGACACGACCGATGCGGGCGCGGCGCATCGGCGAGGAGCGCTACCTCGTCAGCATGTTCGTCGACATGCGCGGCTCGACGCGCATTGCCGAGAGCCGGCTGCCGTTCGATACGGTGTTCATCGTCAACCGCTTTCTCGGCGCGGTGTCGCGCGCGGTGATCGCCTGCGGCGGTCAGCCCAATCAGTTCGTCGGCGACGGCATGCTGGCGCTGTTCGGCCTGACGCAGCCACCGCGCGAGGCCTGCCGCGACGCGATCCGCGCCGCCGCGGCGATCGCCGCTGCGATTGATGAGCTCAACCGCTCGGTCGGTCATGATCTGCCGGAGCCGATCCGCTTCGGCATCGGCATCCATGGCGGCGAAGTGATCGTCGGCGAGATCGGCTATCGCGACCACATGGTCTTCACCGCCCTCGGCGATGCCGTCAACGTCGCCGCCCGGCTGCAGGACATGACCAAGGCGCTCGGCTGCGAGACACTGCTGTCCGATGAGGTGCGCGAAACGGCCGGGATCGCCGCCGATGCACTCCCCACGCGAGAAGCCGAAATCCGCGGTCGTATCGAGCCGATGCGGGTGTGCCCGATCGAGCAGTCGCGGGAGTTAGCAGCGGCGCTGGATCGCAGCGAGGCGATGCTGGCTTAGTACGAGGTACGCGCCCGCCTTACTCCACGTCATTCCGGGGCGCGAGCGCCAGCTCGCGAACCCGGAATCCCGAAGTTCTGGAAACGCCAGCGTGCACTGCCACGTCGGGATTCCGGGTTCGCGCCTGACGGCGCGCCCCGGAATGACGTACGTTGGAGAATGGCTCAGTCCAGCTTCACCCACTGATCCACCGGCATCACTTCCGGCGACTGCGCATACGCGCGGGTCCACATGTCGACGACCCAGTCGGTGCCGGTGGCGCGATCGGTGAGGACCGCGGTGTTGTGCGGTGTCTGCAGCACCAGCACGTTGCCGCGATATTTCGGATCGCCGACGGTGTGATACTTGAACAGCCCCCAGCCCTGCATCACTAGCAACAGGCTGGTAGTGTTGCGCGTCGTGTCCCAGCAATCGAAATTGTGCTTGTCGTCGAAATAGCGGAAGTCGGCGCGCGCGATGCGCTTATCGGTACCGATCACCGGGCCGAGCCGGCGGTCGAGCCACACCACCGCCTTCTGCACGGCGGCGCGCTCCGCGACGGCGGAGGCCTTGCCCGACGCCATGATCCTGGTCAGGGCCGCACGATCGCCGGGCCCGAACACGAGTTCGAAGCGACGGCGACAGACGAAGCCGTAGCACACTGTCATGCCGTTCACGCTCGGCGGATTGATCGACACCGAAGTATAGAGATACGAAATCTGCGAGGTGAGCTGCGCCGCCCGCGCCGGCAGCGTGGCCGCCATCAGGCCGCCCAGCGCGGCCACAAGCATCCAGCCAAATCCCCGTCTCAGTCCCGGCATCTTGGTTCCCCGCCCGCTTTCGGACGCGAAGCTAGCCCGACAGGCAGGCCGTGCCAACCGATGCCCGCACGCGCCGCGTGCAGGATCGGCGAGCTGATGCACCAATCACACAGTCGGGCCGCGCTGACGGGCGTTGCATCACCACTCCGGGCCGGGTCATATGTAGTCGCAGCTGGACGGCGCGGCCTTCCCGTTAATTCCGGACAACGAAAAACGCCAAGAACAACAATGGGAGAGCTCAGCGTTATGCAGGATGGCATCTTTTCGGGCCTCAAAGTGCTCGATTGCGCCAGCTTCATCGCGGCGCCGGCGGCAGCCACTGTGCTGTCGGACTTCGGCGCCGACGTCGTCAAGATCGAACCGCCCGGTGCCGGCGATCCCTATCGCAACCTGCCGAATCTCCCCGGCTATCCGATCAGCGAGCACAACTACGCGTGGATGCTGGAATCGCGCAACAAGCGCAGCCTCGCGCTCGACCTGGCCAAGCCCGAAGGCAAAGCGGTGCTGCGCAAGCTCGTCGCCGACGCCGATGTGTTCATCACCAATTTTCCGCCGGCGGTTCGCGGTCGGCTTGTTATCACCTACGAGGATCTGGCGCCGCTCAATCCAAGGCTGATCTACGCGAGCTTCACCGGCTATGGCGAGCGCGGCGACGAGGCCAACAGCCCGGCTTCGACAGCATGCATGGTGGGCGCGGTCGGGCCTGATGGACCTCGTCCGCGCCGACGAGGATACGACGCCGGCACGCTCGGTGGCCGGAATGGGAGATCATCCCTGCGCCATGGCGCTGTACGGCGCCATCGTCACCGCTCTGTATCAGCGCGAGCGCACCGGCAAAGGCGGCCACGTCAAATCCAACCTGATGGCCAACGGCGTGTGGGCGTCGAGCGTGCTGGCTCAGGCCAAGCTGGTCGGCGCACGCTTCCAGGAGCGTCGTCCGCGCGAGCGTGCGCTGAATGCCGTCACTAATCACTATCGCTGCCGCGACGGCCGCTGGATCATCCTGTCACTCCTCAACGAAGAGAAGCAATGGCCGGTGCTGATGCGCTGCCTCGGCCGCGAAGACCTGACCGACGATCCGCGTTTCACCACCAAGCCGGATCGCCATGCCCGCTCGATCGAACTGATCGCTATCTTTGACGAGATCTTCGCGACGCGTGATCTCGCCGATTGGCGCCGGGCTCTCGACGGCAGCGGCCTGATCTTCGGCGTCGTCGGCGTCTTGGACGACATCACGCACGATCAGCAGATGCTCGACAACGACGTGCTGGTACCGTTCGAGGACGACACGACTCTCACCGTCAACAGCCCGATCTGGGTCGACGGCAGCAACAAGCGAAAGCCGCGCAAACCGCCCGGCATCGGCGAGCACAGCGACGACATTCTGCGCAGTGCCGGCTACGACGACGCAGCGATTGCGGCGCTGCGTCAGTCTGGAACGGTGGGGTAGTCAGGTCGCACGGCGCGCTCCCTCGCCCCGCTCTTGCGGGGAGAGGGTTGGGGTGAGGGGCGACACGGGCACTGACTCTCGGCCACGCGGGGACGCCCCCTCACCCGACCCGGCTTCGCTTCGCTCTGCCGGGCCGACCTCTCCCCGCCGGCGGGGAGAGGTTAGTTACCCGGCACTGAAAACTTCAAGCTCTTAACGCTCAGCGCGTGAAGAACAGCCAACCGCATAGTGCCAGTGCGATCAGCACGGCGATCAGGATCGCAAAGGTCGAAACGCGAAAAGCGCCCGTTGTCTGACGGGCGCTTTCGTTTTGCGCGATCTGGCGCTCGCGCGCTTTGTCGTGTCCTTGTGGATCTCGCTGATCGCTCACCGCCGGCCCTCCGCTGATGGGCACCACCCTATCAGCGAAAGCCGACGATCACATGAGCAAAGCAGCGGCGGCGATCAGCGGCCGACGATCAGCCCGCGATTGGTCACCACCACCCAGCGGCCGTCCTGACGACGGATCGCGTCGACGCGGCCGAGGCCGGGCACGGGATCTCCGGCGAACACCTCGTAGGTGCCGGTGCGGCCTTCAATCACGGCGCCGCCGTTATAAACGTCGCGCAGGATCCAGCCGTCGATCGTCGGCAGACGGCCGACCTCGGGCTTCGGCGCCGCCCTGGACGCAATCGAGCCGGTGACCTCTCCGGCCGCGGCCGATGCAACGGTGACCGGCGGGGCGGGCGCCGCAGCCGCGACCGTCGCCGGCGCCGCGCGTAGCTTGTCGACAGCTTCGCTGAGCTTGGCGATCTTGGCGGCCGGTTCGGCCTGAGCCTTCTCGATGCGCTCGAGCCGTTCGGCGGTCTTGCCGATCTGCACCGAGTTCTGTTTGGCAGCGTTGTCGATGCTGGCCTTGAGCGCCGAAACTTCGCTCTGGAGCTGCGCCACCTGAGCTTCGAGTGGATTGGTCTTCGCCTCGACCTTGGCAACGTCCGGATGCGGGGCGTCGGTCATCATACCGAAGCCCGCGGTCGCGAGCGCGCCGCCGATCGCGCCTGCAAACGCAGCGAGGATCACCAGCGCGGCGACAACGGCGAGCTTGCGCTTGCCGTAGGAGGCGCTCCGCGGTTCATCGGGCGCCTCGACCTCGATTTCATCGTCCCAATGCCGGTACCAGTCCTTCGGCGCCGGTCCCATCACGGTGACCTTGCCGACGCGGAGCGCAGCTTCGCGCCTGTCTGCGCCCTGCTCCGTGCTCGATGCGGAAGACTCCCCAGCTTCGCCGGCCGCAGCATCGGTCGCGGCGGCGTCGCTCGTCGCGGCAGCCTGCGCGGCGGCCGACGCCTCAACGTGCGGTTCAGCGCCAGCGGCAGCCTGATCTTCGCTGTTGGGCAGATTGCGATGCTCGTCCACGTCCAAATCCTCCGGCTCGTTTGACCAATCGGTAACTTTGATTACTTGCGATTTCGTTACTTCCCTCGGCGCTTACCAGAATTTTAAGAATCAGTCCGGCGCGCTAGCGAGGCCGCCTGGCGACCTCACGGGTTCCAATGTCGAATCGGACGATGGCAGCTTGTTGTCCGCGCCATGTCGTCGGGCGCGGAATCGCGAAGGAAATCGCGCGAAAATGCGGCAGCGCGTAGCGCTTAGCGTTCATCTTCGACGATGATGAAGACGGGACGTGTGATTTAGTCGATCGCCCGGCCCGTGACGACGCTGAGTTCCCGAACCAGACGGTCCGAGATATGGCCGGTGACCGGCAGATGCCGGGCGCGCTCGAAGCGCGCGATCACCGCCTGGGTGTCGGCGCCGGCCACGCCGGTCGGCTTGAGCTGGCCGTAGCCGAAATCCGTCAACGCGCGCTGCACCGCGGCTACCCGACGCGAGCCGCCGATCGCCGACACGTTGTCGGCCGACGCAACCGGGATCGCAGCCGGCGGGCGCGGAATGCCGGCCGACGAGCCCGCCGTGCTGCGCACCAGATTGGCCATCGGATCGTCCGGCACGAGCTCCATTGGCCTGCCGCGCGCCACATGGCTGTCGCGGACCGGCGCCGCGTGCCTGGCTTCGGCAGGCTTGGTATCGACGGTTTTGACGACGCCCGGCCTCGTCTCCGCCAACTTGGCTTCGATCGTCTTGGCTTCGAGGGGCTTGGTTTCGGCCGCCATGACGTCGGCAGGCTTTGCATCGGCAGGCTTGGCATCGGCCGATTTATTGTCGGGTTTGAACGGCGTGATCGCCGGCTCCAACAGCTTGGCCTCGAGTGCCTTGTTGTCGAGGCGCGGCTCGGCTTCGACCGGCCGCGGACGCGGCAAAGTGATCACCGAAACGGTGGTCGACGGCGCACTACCGAACATCGGCGACGGATGGCGGCCGGCCTGCATGAACATCGCATTGGTGATGATCGCCACGACGGCCGCGGACGCGAACATGCCGGCAACGACGTCCTTCGGGCTGTGCATCAGTAGCCGCATCACCAATCCCCGCTCCTCGCTTTCATCCGCCGCTGCGGCCGCCGCTTTGCGGCCGCGACGCGGCGCCTCGACGTCCTTACTCTTTCTAGGCACTCTTCTTCACCCGATGGTCTTGTAGATCCGGCTCGATCGCCGCCGCCGGTGCCAGCGTCGCGATGTTGCTCGTCGCGGCCAGCGGCTGCGCGAGCGGCAACGTCACGGTGACGGTGGTGCCACGATCGAGCTCGCTCTGCACGTCGAGATCGCCGCCCTGCAGGCTCACCAGGCTCTTGACGATCGAGAGCCCGAGCCCGGTGCCTTCGTGGCGCCGCTGATAAGTCTTGCCGGCCTGGAAGAACGGATCGCCGAGCCGCTTCAAATCCTCCGCCGCGATGCCGACGCCGGTGTCGCTGACCCGCAGCACCAGCCGCGTCCCTTCGACCACCGCCGACACGGTGACGGCACCGCCACGTTCGGTGAACTTGATGGCGTTGGAGACGAGGTTCAGCAGGATCTGTTTGAACGCGCGCGGATCGCCGGTGACGTCGGGCAGATCCTCGGGCGCGCGCGTGACGAGATCGATGCCGTTCTCGCGGGCTTTGAGCGCCCAAAAGATTGCACAAATTTGACCAGTGCGGGCCGCGGGGAAAACGGATCTGGCACGTTCTCGAAGTTGCCGGATTCGATTTTCGACATGTCGAGGATGCCGTTGACGACCGACAGCAGATGCTGGCCGGAATCGTTGATCAGCTGCGCGTACTCCTTACGCCGCTCGGGGGCGAGCCGCAGCTCGTCCTCGTGCAGGATCATGTCGGAGAACCCGATGATGGCGTTCAACGGCGTGCGCAGCTCATGGCTCATGGTCGCGAGGAAGCGGCTCTTGGCGGCGTCGGCGCGGCTCGCCTCGGCGCGCGCCGCCTCGAGTTCCTGATCCTGCAGCTTGCGCTCGGTGACGTCGCGCATCACCGCCACCACGCCCTGCTCGCTGGCGGTGGCACCATCAGCTTCGAGCGGCCGGCAGCGCATCTCGATCCAGACGAATTCGGCCGCGAGCGGGCGGCCGCGGTCGTCGCGTGCGACTTCGCGGCGGATACGGAACTCGACGCTGCGCGGCTGGCCGCGCCCGGCATCGGAAATCGCCTTCAGATAAGCCGGCCGATCAGCGACGTGCACGCGATCGAACAGGCTATGGCCGGCGAGCCGTGCCGCCGGCACGCCGAGCAGCGGTTCGGCCGCCGGCGATATGAACGTGACCGCACCGTCGCCGCTATAGCGCGCGATCACATCGCTGATGTTGCGCGCCAACATTTGATAGCGCTGTTCCTCGGCGCCGCGCAGCGCGCCGGCCAGCCGCGCCAGCGCCACCGTGCTGAACGACAGCGTCGTGGCGTAGATCATCGCCGAGCCGATCGCGAGACCGACGAGCGCCTCGCCGCGGAATGCCGCCGGGCGACCAGCCGCCGATGGCGCCGGGCGCCACCAGCAAGCTCAGCAGCAGCGCGCAAAGCAGCGCCAGGCCGGCGGCGAAAGCAAAGACGCGGCGCGACGCCGACAGCGCAGCTTCGACGGGGATCAGCACGAGCCACACGGCCGCGAAGGACGACAGTCCGCCGGTCAGATACGCCACACCGGTGACGAAGCCCGCAAGCGCGAGCGACGACAGCACATGCGCGATCTCGTAGCGGCCGGTGCGGGACAAATACCAGGACAGCAGGATCGGCGCGATCAGCCAGCCGAACGCTGCAACTTCGAGAGCCGTCGGCGCTCCGCGCACGGCGAGATACAGCGGGAACGCAGCAAAGGCGGCCAGACTGCCGAGCAGGCGCGGCGCGATGAAGACGCGATGCTGCGCACTCGCCAGCGCGTCGTGACGCGCCGACGGATGCAGTAGCGCATCCAGACATCCGCTGATCGATTTGATTATTGCCACGCTGATCGCGCTCGCCGTCGCCTCTTGTCGGAGCGAGCTGCTCCGTTGGTTGCCCCAACGTGTCAGAGGCACCTTAAACGAACACTAAGGCGCACGCGCTGCGCGCAAACACGATCGCTTTGCGCCGATTCCACGGACCTGTTCGATGGCTGATGGTGAACGCATGGTTTCGAAAGCCGCGGCGTCATGGTTTCGAATTGGTGGACGAGATCAACGCGCGTCTTCGATAGCCCTGCCGCATCAATCGATTGTTTACGGCGAATCACACGAGCGGCTTCGCTTTACCGATTCTCGTCGAATTGTAAGTAACCAGAACACGCCGAATTCATTGATGCAGCCGTAGGACAGCGGCGATTGCGAGGGACATCGCAACGGGGATTTGGACGACGGGGTCGCGAGATGTTCTTCCTGCTTCGCATGGCCTTCTGGCTTGGTTTGGTGCTCGTGCTGTTGCCGCGCGAGCAGACGCCCGAATCCGCGAAGATGCCGAAAATCGAAGCCTCCGAGGCGGTGTCGGCAGCGACCGCCGCCGTGTCGGATTTCAGCCAATTCTGCAAGCGCCAGCCGGCGGCTTGCGAAGTCGGCGAACAGGCCGCCACGGTGATCGGCCAGCGCGCCCAGGACGGCGCGCGCAAGCTGTATCAGATCATCACCGACAAGAAGTCGAACGATCACACCAGTTCGATCGCCGGCAACGATCAGACCGATCCGGCGCTGCTCGGTCTCGCGCCCGCCAACACGCTGACCGATCAGGATCTGGCGATCGAGTGGCACCTGCCGGCCGCGGCTGCGACCAATTAAGGCAGCGATTCAGCGGCCAAGCCGTCGATATCGCTTTCTGACCAGCATCTTCCCATATATTTGTTGAAGCCGGTTCCGCTCGCGCGGAGCCTGCGTGGGTAGATGACGGGTCACGATGACGATCGACGAGATCAGAGACAATTTCGCGCTGCTGGACGACTGGGACGATCGCTATCGCTACGTGATCGAACTCGGACGCACGCTCGAACCGATGCCCGAGGCGGAGCATTCCTCTGCCAACAAGGTGCAGGGCTGCGCCAGTCAGGTCTGGCTGTCGCGCAAACTCGAGCGAAACGCCGATGGCGAGCCAGTGCTGTCCTATCTCGGTGACAGCGACGCGCACATCGTGCGTGGCCTGATCGCCATCCTGCTGACGCTGGTGTCGGGCCGCACCTCGAAAGAGATTCTCGCCGCCGAGCCGATCGCCGTATTCGACGAACTCGGCTTCAAGGAACATCTGACGCCGCAACGTTCCAACGGGCTGCGCTCGATGATCGAGCGCATCAAGGCCGACGCCCGCGAGACGCAAGCCGCCTCGGCCTGAACTCAGCCAGCGGAGCCGGCTGCCTCGGCGTTCCAGCTCCGCATCCGTGCCGCGCCGCCTGTGGCGACGAGGCCGTAATGCCGGGCGAGCCGATCGAGTCCAAGTTGCAGGACCACCTTGGCGGAACGCGCCGGCCAGCCGCGTTCGCGCTCGACATCTTCCAGCCCGCGCAGGAAGCAGCACACGTCCATCAGGATGCCGGAAAACTCCGGCCCGCAGGCGTCGAGCGCGTGCTGGAACCGCTGCCGGGATGCGACCATCACGTCCGTCATCTCGCCCGGCCCGCTACGGCCGCCGGTCGGTGCACCCCAGTTCGACGTGACGCGCGGTGTGAGATTGCCGCGGGTGAAATCGGCCCGCAGCCGTTCGCCGGCGACGAATTGTTCGGCGCTGATCAGGCTGCGGCCGTCGCGGCCCTTGCGCCGCGCCAGCCAGGCCAGCGGGCTCTCGCCTTCGTCAATGGTGACACGCGCGAGCCCCTCCGCGGTCATGATCTCGCTTTCCCCGAGCGCGAGATGGCGGGCGCGAAACGCGTCGACTTCAGCGGTGCTGTGCGGTTGCGCTAAACGACGGCGGCGGCGAGCGGAGTGAGCCATGATGCTGTTCCCATGCAGACTTTCCAATTAGGAAAATCTTCACACGAACCCTCGCCTGAGACAAGGCCTGTTCAGGAAATTTTTCTCATTTCCTATTTGCCCCGGCGCCGGCGCTGCTGGCCCAGCCCCATCTTCTTGGCGAGTTGCGACCGCTCGACCGCATAGTTCGGCGCCACCATCGGATAGTCGGCCGGCAGGCCCCATTTCTCGCGATACTGCTCGGGCGTCATCTTGTAGCGCGTGCGCAGATGCCGCTTCAGCGATTTGAAGCGTTTGCCGTCTTCAAGACAGATCAGATACTCGGGCGTCACCGACTTCTTCAGCGACACCGCCGGCTTGACCGGCTCCTGCGGCTGCACTTCGGGCCGGCCGCCGGCGAGGCGTTGCAACGCGCCGTGGACCTGCCCGATCAGGTTGGGAAGGTCGGCCGCTTGGGTCGGATTATTGCTGACATAGGCAGAGACGATCGTCGCGGTCAGTTCGATGAAGCTCTTGCCCGCGGGGTCGCTCATGAATCCAGGTTCCGATCCGGTGTTGTCTGCGAGGCCGCCGCGCGGCCTGCGACTGATCTGGCGGCTGCGCCGAAATGGGCCCGCGCGCCGCGCAATCATCTATGCATTACAATCATTTACTGTGCCGACAGCAGCCGCCGCAAGCTAGACGAGAGCCTAACCGCGCTGCTCGAGATGGGCACGCAATTCGTCGATCGAAGCGAATCGCATCATGCCTTCCGGCATCTGCGCCTCGATCGAGCCGTCCGAATAAAGCGAATATGACATTCCGTCGACCACACCGGACTTGATCACGGTGACCTGCTGCGGCTCGTCGCCGCGTGGCAAGCTCGGCCGATCCGGCACGGGAGCGGCCGGAGGCTCCGGCGCCTCCTCGGCGGCCGGTCGGGCGCGGCGTGTCGGGCCTAGCCAAGCATCGTCAAAGCTGCGCGGCGGCGCCGCTGCAGCCTCGCCCTCGTCCTGCTCGGCTGCGACCTCGCCGGACCGCGCAGCCGCTCGCTCCCGCTCACGGCGCGAGGTCGAGGAAAACAACAGATTGCGGCGCTTGGGCCCCGGATCGGCAGACGGCAAAGGCGGAGGCGCGAGATCCGACTCAGGCTCCTCCGCAGGAGGCGGAGGCGCGGCGGGCCGGTCGCGGCGAGCCTGCTGCCATGGCGGCGGCTCCGCTGCAGCGGGCTCAAGAGGCTCACGGCGTCCAGCCGGTTCGGGCCGGTCACCGGGAAACAGACGCCCATCGGAAGCTTGTTCGGTGCGCGGCGGCTCGGGGAACAGCGGCTTGACCTGAATGTCGCGTTCGGACGCGGCACTGCCGACACGCTCGGCCAGCGCGCGCAATTCGCGCAGCACGATCGCCAGGCCGAG
Source organism: Rhodopseudomonas sp. B29 (assembly GCF_000333455.1). Lineage (GTDB taxonomy): Bacteria > Pseudomonadota > Alphaproteobacteria > Rhizobiales > Xanthobacteraceae > Rhodopseudomonas. The sequence goes on along the minus strand of NZ_BADD01000086.1, from coordinate 20,402 downwards.
CAGCAGCATGCCGGTGCACGCCCCGACCACGCCGGACAGGATCAGCGTGTTGCCGAAGCTGAATTCCTTGACCGGGACACCGAAGCCGATCGCCAGCAGGCCCGCCATGAGGAAGCCGATCCCGGCCACCGTCAGCAAGATCATTCCGAACTCCACCCCGCGCCGATGGGCCGCGGCCGCCCCGACGATAACGTCACATGACCGAGATCGGCAATCGTCGCCAGGGATTGCAAACAACTTGTTGCAGCGTGAGCCGACCACTCGCGGCCAGACGTTCCCAGTGGGGATGCCGCCTTTGACCTGCGCTCGCGTCGGTTTGAACCCGATTTTCGCGCCACCGCTTGCTGCGAAGCAATTGCAGGAATACCCTGCCGCCCAACAACAACCTGCGGAGAGAAACGCATGTCACCGGCCGAAGCTGCACGCCTGAGAGAAGTCCCGTCGCAAATGACCGAGGCCGAGTGGGAGCAGCGGGTCAATCTCGCCGCGTGCTATCGCCTCGTCGCCTATTATGGCTGGGACGATCTGGTCGACACCCACATCTCGGCGCGCGTGCCCGGCCCGGAGCATCACTTCCTGATCAATCCCTACGGCCTGATGTTCGACGAGATCACGGCGTCGAGCCTGGTGAAGGTCGACCTCGACGGCAACCAGCTCACCGAGAGCCAGTACCGCATCAATCCGGCCGGCTTCACCATCCACTCGGCGATCCATGAGGTCCGCGAGGACGCCGGCTGCGTTATTCATCTGCACACCGCCGACGGCACCGCCGTGGCGAGCTGTATGGAAGGCCTGCTGCCACTGAACCAGACCGCGCATTTCGTGACCGGTGACCTCGCCTATCACGAGTACGAAGGCGTCGCGCTCGATCACGACGAGCGGCCGCGCCTCCAGCGCGACCTCGGCACCAAGAACCACATGCTGCTGCGCAATCACGGCACGCTGACGGTCGGCCGCAGCGTCGCCTCGGCGTTCGAGCGCATGTATCACCTCGAGCGCGCCTGCACGATGCAGGTCCGCACCCGCATGCTCGGCCCGACCGCCTATCCGGTCGAGAACATGGTGATCGACAAGAACCATACGCTCGTCGCCAACCAGGATGCGATGGAGCTACGCTCGACCAAGCTGGTCTGGCCGCCGCTGCTGCGCAAACTGGACCGCATCGATCCGAGCTACCGGAACTGAGCTCCCGTCATTGCGAGCGAAGCGAAGCAATCCAGCTCCGTGCACTGCGCTGGATTGCTTCGTCGGCTTCGCCTCCTCGCAATGACGAACGCCGCCGCGCGATTGATTTTCGACGCAGGCGTGCTATCTTTGGTCCATAACCCTCTACGCTATTGAATCCAAACGCCGCCCAATTCCGGGCGGCGTTTTTGCTTCGGCAGCGGGCCGTTAGTTGTTCGAGGCAGGGCTCCTTGTATGCGGCCGGCGCAGCCGCCCGTATCCGATCAGTGCGCAGTACACCAGCGCAGCAGCCAGGGTGGTGTGACCGCTGAACATGACGAGGCCAACGCCCCATCCCTGCCAGGTGACGAGTACGGCGAGGCTCAGGAGCAAAAGCGCCGCTGCACCGCTGCGGAGTGCCAACGTGACGGCGGGGCGCAAAGGACTGCCGAACGCATCGCGCTGCAGCCGCCGCGTCGCGAGCGCGAGTGCAGCGAAGCCGGCGAGACACAGCGCCTGTACGACCGCGTGACTCATCGCGCGCGCTCGGCGGAGGCGATCGCGACAAAATCTCGCGGCTTCCCTGCAGGCGTGACGCGGCCGCGGCGAGCGGTTCGGAACGCCAGCACGCCGTGCAGCGCCGCCAGCGCCCAGCACATCAAATCCACCCCCGCGAATACCCAATCGCCGACCGCCACGCTGTGCCACAGCGGCCGCGAAGTCGTCAGCGCGTTCAAGACAGGTAGCAACGCCAGCAGCACCGCGGCAGCTGCCAGCAGTTCGACCCACGCCGCCCGCGCCGGCCGCAGCAGCGCGTAGAGCAGCGTCAGTCCCCACACGATGAAGAAAACGTGGATCTCCCACTCGGCGCGCGACTGCATCGGATGCGGCAGCAGCCGGTTGGCCCACAGAAAGCTCGTCATCGCCACCGACAGCCCGGCGATGCTGGCGATGTTGAGCCGCTCGACGACGCGAAAACCAAAATGCGGACGCTCGGTGTCCGCCAGCTTCTGCCGCCGCTTCACCGTCCACATCACGAGGCCGGTGCCGACCATCGCGGTGCCCATGAAGCTGACCAGGAAATACAGCCAGCGCGTCTCGATATCGCCGAACCGGCCGAGGTGCAGCGCGTACAGCACTCCGCGGGTTTCGGCGGCGGCGCCGACATGGTCGTGCACGGCCAGCAGCCGACCATTGGTGCCGTCGAATTCCAGATAAGACGGACTCATCGACACCCGGCCGGCGTCGCCGCGCGTCACCACAACGCGCGCACCGGCGTCGCCGGGCAGCGCGGCATTGACACGCCCGACCATGCCCTCGCCCCAACGCGCCTCTGCCTGCCGCACCATGTCGGCTATCGAACCCAGCGGCGCCGTCTGCCCGCTGCGCTTGCTCGGCAGCGCTCCGAATGGGCTCAGCTCGACGGCGAGCTGCTGGCGCTCGGCCGCGGTCTTGAGCGCGGTGTGCTCGCCCCACGGCATGTACAGCGCCATCAAGGTGACGAGGCCCGTGTAGGTGATCATCAGATGAAACGGCAGGCCGAACACCGACAACGCGTTGTGGGCGTCGAGCCACGAGCGCTGGCCTTTGCCCCATCGGAAGGTGAAGAAGTCGGTGAAGATCTTCTTGTGGGTGATCACGCCGGCGATGATGGCGATCAGCATGAACATCGCCGCGATGCCGGCGAGCCAGCGTCCCCACAGCGGCGACATGTAATAGAACTGAAAGTGGAAGCGGTAGAAAAAGTCGCCGCCCAGCGTGCCCCGCGCCGCGAAGCGTGAACCGGTTTGCGGATCGAAAATGCCCTCGCCGAACCCGCCGCGCGGCGCTTGGCGATCGGTGCTGCGCCAGAACGCGTAGACGCTGTTGCTGTGCGCATCCGGCAGCTTGATGCTCCACATCGAAGCATCCGGCACGAGCCGGCCGAGTTCGTCGGCGACACGCTGCGCCGTCGTCGCCTCGTCGAGCCGCTGCGTCAGCGCCGGCAACTCCGGCCGCATCCATTGCGACAGCTCGTCTTTGAAATACGACACCGTGCCGGTGAGAAACATCGCGTATAGCACCCAGCCGAGCAGCAGCCCCGTCCAGGTGTGAAGCCCGGCCATGCGCTGGCGGATGCCGCCTTCGACGTGCCGCATCTGACCTCCCGCCTGCGCAGCTTTGGTCACGATGCCACCCAGGCGAGCGGTGCGAGCACCGCAGCGATCAGGACCAGACCAAGCCAAGCCGTCCGCGCGCGACGGACCGCATAGACCCAGATCACCGCGCCGGCGCAGACCGCGAAGCTGGCGAGCTGCCCGGTGAGTACCGCCTGCGGCTTTGCGATCGGCAAGGCCAGCGCGGCGACGCTGGCGAGGGTCGCGAGGCCATAGCCGCCGACGATCGCGGCGACGATGCGCGAGATCAGCGGCAGAACGCCGACGATGCGGTAAACGAAATTCATTTAGGCACGGCCGGCTTGGCCGGCGGTCCGGGAGGAATCGGATCGAGGCCTTGCGGCTTCACATAGGTGACGGTGGTGGCATAGCTCACCGCATCGTACGACTCCGGCCCGCCTGCCCCGCGGCGCTCGCCGGCGACGGCGTCATTGACGCTGACTTCCGCCACATAGACGCCCTTCCACGGCATGTCGAAACTGACCAGGCCCTGGTCGTCGCTGTGCGCTTCCTTGGACCAGCCGGACGGCGTGGTGAGCGTTACCTTGGTCTTGGGCTTGGGCTCGTTTTTGAACACCAGCCTGAACTGTCCCTCGCCGCCGGCCGGCACCAGATCGAGCACCAGCTTCGGCGGCTGCGCGGCGACGCCGGTAATGAATCGCGCCGCCGGATAGTACCAGTTCCTGATGTCCTTGCCGTGCTGCTTCCAGACATAGAGCGGATAGTTGGCGTCAGCCGCTACGATGATGTCGCCGGCCTTCGCGGCGAACGGCAGGGTGAAGCCGTCGGCGGACTTGGTCGCCTCGATCGTTTGCTCGCCCGTGGCGGAAATCAGCGTCGCCGTCACCTTGCCGAATTTGTCGAGCAGGCCCGGCGAGACCTCACGCAAATTCTCGCCGAACTCGCCGAACCGCACCACCGCGTTTTGCCCGTCGGCCTGCTCGATCCAGATCTGATGCGCCTGCGCCGGCCCGCCGAGGCCGAGCAGCACGATGATCGCGAAGAAGGGTTTGTACATACGTCTACCTATTGGTCCAACCGAAGTCGTGGCCGATCAAAAATCGAACGCAGCCGAGAGGATGTAAGTCCGCGGCGCACCGACGGTGACGTAGGTGCCGGTGGTCAGCCAGTAGTTCTCGCCGGTGATGTTCTCGATGTTGAACCGGAAGGTGACTGGCTTGCCGGTGAGCTGGGTCGTGGTGTAGCGCGCACCGACGTCGAGCCGCGTCCAGTCCGGAAATTTCACCGTGTTGGCTGTGGTGAGATAGGAGCTGCCGGTGTAGATCACGCGGCCGTTGAGCGCGAAGCCGGGCACCCACGGCGTATCCCAATCGAGGCCGGCAGAGAACGTCTTGTCAGGCGTGCCGGCGGCGTCGTGCCGCGCTGCGTCGGATCGCTCGGATTGGTCAGCTCGGGCTTGATGAAGGTGGCGCTTGCCATGCCCCGCAAGCCCGGCATGATAAGGCCATAGACCGACAGTTCGACGCCGCGGTTACGCTGCTCGCCATCGTAGACGCGGGCGTTCGCAGCGTTGGTGATCAAACTCGGCCGGGTGATCTCGAACACCGCCGCCGTGGTGGTGATGCTGCCCCAGTCGACCTTGACGCCGGCTTCCTGCTGCTTCGACTTGTACGGCGCCAGCACCGTGCCGGTGTTGGAGAATCCGGCGCCGACGATGCTGCCCTGGCTCAGGCCCTCGGCGTAGTTGGCGTAGAGCGAGACGTTGTGCCAAGGCTTGACCACGATGGCGCCGAGCGGCGACGTTGCGCTGGCGTCGTAGCTGCTGGTCAGCACGCCGGTGGTGGTGCTGAAGGCGTCCTGCTTGACGTTCTGCTGGCGCACGCCGCCGGTCAGCAGCACGGTGTCGTTGAGGAACGACATCGTGTCGACCACCGCGCCGCTCTGCAGCGTGGTGTCCTGCGAGTGCTGCGGCGCGGTGCGTGCCGCGGTGATGCTCGGCAATGGCGACGGGTTGTAGATGTTCGACGCCGCCGTGTTGCCGACAATATAGGCGTAGGCCATCTCCTGCTGATAGCCGGTGTAGACGACATTCAGCTTGTGGCCGATGAAGCCGGTGTCGAACTGTGACCGCAGCCCGACATTGCCGCTCACCGTCTTGGTCGTGGAGTCGTAGTAGGTGTTGCGCACGGTGAAATTGCCGAGCGCGTCGACCGGCGTCGCCGAGGTCGGGAAGGTCTGATAGTTCGAACCTTCGCGATAGCCGACGCCGCCATAGGCGGTGAGCCAGTCGGTCAGGTCGTATTCTGCCGCGGTCGCGACGGTATTGTCCTTCTGCCGCAGCTTCGTGCCGGGGTACCAATTGCTGCGCGCATCCGGCGCCTTCGGGATCGTGCTGCCGACCGACGACAGGCTGATCTGCGGGCGGAAATTGTCGGTGTCGTCGTTTTGCGAGAACGCATCGAGAGTCCAGCGGAACCGCTCACCACGATAGTCGATCCCGACCGCGCCGAGGCCGCTACGGAAGTTGCCGTTGTCGATCGAGGCCTCGCCGTTGCGGCCGACGCCGTTGAAGCGCACGCCCCATTCCTTGTTGGCACCGAAGCGGCGGCTGGTTTCGAGATGCAGGCCGTAATTGGCCCCGGTCATGAAGAAGGGCGTCAGCCGCGCGAAATCAGTCTCGCTGGCGCGCTTGGTGACGATATTGATGCCGCCGCCGATGCTGTTGCCGGGCGCAATGCCGTTGATCAGCGCGCCGGGGCCTTTCAACAGCTCGATGCGCTCGATGATCTGCGCCGGCACGCGTTGCGATGACGCCAGCCCGTAGAGGCCGTTGAGGCCGACGTCGGTGGCCGCGACCGGGAAGCCGCGGATCTGGAAGGTGTCGTCGAAGCCGTTGGCGCCGGTGGTGGTACGCACCGAGGAATCGTTGATCAGCGTGTCGGCGGCAGTGCGCGCCTGCTGATTCTCGATCAGTTGCGAGGTGAAATTCACGGTCGAGAACGGCGTGTTCATCACGCTGGTCGAGCCGAGCAGACCGAGCGTGCCGCCCTGCGCCACCTGGCCGCCCGCATAGGCCGGAGCCGGCGCGCCGATCGTGTGCGTCGTCCCCATCGTGGTCGACGGCGCCACCGGTGCGGGCGGCCGCTCGGCTGCCACACGCTGCGGCGCGACGCGCGCTGCGCGTGGTGAGGTCGAGCGTGATTGAACGACACGGGGCGCACGGACACGTTGCTGCGGCGCCTCGACCGATACCGGCGGCAGCACCCGCGGCTCGTCGCTTTGCGCGTGGGCTTGCGAGAGTCCGGCACTCGTCAGCAGGAGAGACAACGTTCCGGTCGCAACGCCGGTACACAAACGATTCTTGTTGTTCTTGAATTCACGCAAGGCACGCCCCCAGTCCATGAAGGGGGCGTGACTAAGTGATCAAACAGAGAGGATCAACGCGACGAACTTAGAATCCGTTTACATCAGTGCATCGAATCGCCGTTCGACCTGCGTCAGCGAAGATTCGTTTAGAACGGCTCTACGGCTTGGAACCGCGAGTTGTTAGTTATGACAACGCACCATCACCGGTTCGAAAGCGCGAGAAACGTCGTTGCCGACGACACCGAGCGAATTCGTCAAGCTGCGTTTGCACAACGGAACCGATTTAGATCGACTCTTGAGTTTCGCGCGAGCGGGCGCAAACGTCGGCCGTCTCGCGTATGAGGCGGGCGACGTTGTGACGCGCGGCGTGATCAGGCCGGCTGGGCCGCCAGCGCACCGAGAATCCGCACCCAGGAGCGAATCCCTTTCTGGAAACTGCGCAGATCGTATTTCTCGTTGGGCGAATGGATGTTGTCGTCGTCGAGGCCGAAGCCGATCAGCACGCTGTCGAGTCCCAGCGTACGCTTGAAGTCGGCGACAATCGGAATCGACGCGCCGGAGCCGATAAGCACCGCGTCCCTGCCCCATTCGTCCGTCAGCGCGCGCTTGGCGGCCGCCAGCGGCTTCATGTTCCAATCGAGCGCGATCGCCGCGCCGTTTGAGTGATCGAGGAATTCGGCGCGGCAGTCGCCCGGCAGACGCGCGGTGACATAGGCTCGGAAGGCATCGCGGATCTTCACCGGATCCTGGCCCTCGACGATGCGGAATGACACCTTCGCCGACGCCTCGGCAGCGATCACCGTCTTGGAGCCCTCGCCGGTGTAGCCGCCGACGATGCCGTTGATGTCGCAGGTCGGCCGCGAGATCAGTTGCTCGATCAGCAGGCGATCGTCCTCGCCGGCCGGGATCGACAGCCCGATCGGTCCAAGGAAACTCTCGGCAGTGAGGTTGAGGCCCTTCCACTGCTCCAGGATGTCGGGCGGCAGATCCTTCACGCCGTCATAGAAGCCCGGGATGGTGATGCGGCCGTGCTCGTCGTGCAGTCCGCCGAGGATGCGCGTGAGCACGCGGATCGGATTCTGCGCGCCGCCGCCATAGACACCGGAGTGTAGGTCGCGATTGGCGGCCTTGATCTTCACTTCCTCGTACACGAGGCCGCGCAGCGACGTGGTAATCGCCGGCGTGTTCGGATCCCACATACCGGTGTCGCACACCAGCGCGAAGTCGGCTTTCAGATCGGACTTGTTGGCCTCCAGGAACGGCACGAAATTCTTGGAGCCGACCTCCTCTTCGCCTTCGATGACGATGGTGAGATCGATCGGCAATTCGCCCGTCACCGTCTTCCAGGCACGGCAGGCCTCGACGAAGGTCGACAGCTGACCTTTGTCGTCCTGCGCGCCGCGCGCCACGATGATCTTGCGGCCGTCGGCATGATCGGTGACGACCGGCTCGAACGGCGGCCGGTGCCACAGCGACAACGGATCGACCGGCTGCACGTCGTAGTGACCGTAGAACAACGCATGCGGCCGCTTGCCGGTGTTGCCCTTGGCCTTGGCCACGATCGCCGGATGGCCGGCGGTTGGCCTCACCTCGGCGTCGAAACCAAGCGCGGCGATCTCGCCGGCCAGATGATCGGCCGCCGCCTTGCAGTCGGCCGCGAACGCCGGATCGGCCGAGATCGACTTGATCCGCAGCAGCGTGAACAGCCGCTGCAGCGAAGCGTCGAAATCCGCATCGGCGTGATCGAGCACGGCTTTGACTTGCGTGGTGGCGGGCATGGTGTGTTCCTTTTGATGACTTACGATGCTTCGCCGCGCTCAGGTTCGACAAGTAGTCCCGTCATTGCGAGGAGCGCAGCGACGAAGCAATCCAGCGCAGTGCACGGGGCTGGATTGCTTCGCTTCGCTCGCAATGACGTTGAAAGCGCCTCCCCCCTCAACGACTCCGCCGCAGCAAACCGCCGAGCGTGCCGCGGACGATGGAGCGGCCGACGGAGCTACCGAGCGAACCACCGACGGATTTGCCGAGGTCGGCGGCGAGTCCGCCGATCACCGAATTAGTCACCGTGCGGGCGACGTCACGCGCCACGACCTGCCCGGTGGTGAGTTTGCCGCGCGGCGTGTTGGTGCCGAACACCGTGGAGACGATGCTGCCGAGCTGGCCCAGGATGCCGCCGTCAGCCGGCGCAGCCTCGGGGCCCGCGGCTTTTCCCTCGATGCGCGCGCGCAACTTCTCGTAGGCGGACTCGGAATCGACCGCGGTATCGTATTTGCCCTTCACCGGACTCGCCGCGATGATCGCCTTGCGCTCTTCCGGCGTAATCGGCCCGATGCGCGCCGACGGCGGCCGCACCATCACACGCTCGACCATCGCCGGCGTGCCGTTGCCTTCGAGGAACGACACCAGCGCCTCGCCCTTGCCGAGTTCGGTGATCGCTTTGGCCGTATCGAGCTTGGGATTGGGCCGGAACGTATCGGCAGCGGCAGCCACCGCCTTCTGGTCGCGCGGCGTGAAGGCGCGCAGCGCATGCTGAACACGGTTGCCAAGCTGGGCCAGTACCCGATCCGGCACGTCGATCGGGTTCTGGGTGATGAAGTACACACCGACGCCCTTGGAACGGATCAGCCGCACCACCTGTTCGATCTTGTCCATCAGCGCCTTGGGCGCATCGTTGAACAACAGGTGTGCTTCGTCGAAGAAGAACACCAGCTTCGGCTTGTCAGGATCGCCGACTTCCGGCAGTTCCTCGAACAGCTCCGACAGCATCCACAACAGGAACGTGGCGTAGAGCCGCGGATTGCTCATCAGCTTGTCGGCGACCAGGATGTTGACGACGCCGCGGCCGTCGCTGTCAGTGCGGATGAAATCTTTCAATTGCAGCGCCGGCTCGCCGAAGAATTTCTCACCGCCCTGATTTTCGAGCACCAGCAACTGCCGCTGGATGGTGCCGACCGTCTGCTTGGTGACGTTGCCGAGCGACTGCGCGGCCTGGCGGATGTCGGCATTGACGTCGCTGTCCGCGACCTTGGCGGCGATCGGCGCGATGGCGTCGAGCATCGCGCGCAGATCCTTCATGTCCATCAGCGGCAGCGCGTTGTCGTCGGCGACACGGAACGCGACGTTGAGCACGCCTTCCTGCACGTCGTTGAGATCGAGCATCCGCGACAACAGCAGCGGCCCCATCTCCGACACCGTGGCGCGCACCGGATGGCCCTGCTCGCCGAACACATCCCAGAACACCGTGGTGAACTGGTCGGGCTGGAAATTCAATCCCATGTCCTTGGCGCGTTTGAGGATGAAATCCTTCGCCTCGCCAACCTCCGAGATGCCCGACAGATCGCCTTTGATATCGGCTGCGAACACCGGCACGCCGGCGCGTGCGAAGCCTTCCGCCATCACCTGCAGCGAGACGGTCTTGCCGGTGCCGGTGGCGCCGGTGACGAGACCGTGGCGATTGGCGAGGCCGAGCGTCAGCCATGCCGGCTGTTCGCCTTTGCCGATGAAGATCCTGCCGTCGCTATCGCCGCTCACCGCTTCAGTCTTCACCGTCGCCATTCTGATCGCTTCCTCGCATCGCAAGTGCTGCGCTGTATCATATGTTGGTGTCTTGGGTTGCTTTCGATCAGTACAATAATCTGCACACGATGTGGAACTGTTCAACGACAATGCTGCAGCGCGGATCATGCGCTGCTCTTCATACTTCTGAAAGGTGTCACGGGCGATTGAGGCGCACACATCACGCCACCGTTCGTCGCCGAAACTCTTGCAACACTGCAACAGTTGCCCGTCGAACGCGGCGGATACGCGAACACGGATACGTACGCGCTTGTGTTTGGCGACGTGCGGGATCAGGATAAACCGATAAGACCAATCCGGCACACAAGCCGGCGCGGCGGGGGCGTTATGGAAGAGTTGGTTGCACGGCTGGCCGACAAGGTCGGGCTGGATCCGAGCGTTGCCGAAAAAACCGTCGGCATCGTTCTCGAGTTTCTCCGCAACGAAGGCCCTGCAGAGCCTGTTCAGCAATTGATTGAAACCATCCCCGGGGCCGAAGCGGCTATTCAGGCCGCCGCGGGCAGTCGCGGCGGCCTCGCGCGGCTGATGGGCGGCGGCGTGATGGCGATGGGCTCGCGGCTGATGGGTCTTGGTCTGGGCATCGGAGAAATTCAGAACGTGGCGCGCGAACTTTTCCGCTTCGGCCGTGACAAAATCGGTGCGGACCAGATGGGCGCCATCATCGCTGGTACGCCCGGCCTTCGTCAGTTTGCTTGAACCTTCCCGAGTCCATGACCTATCCCATCTCCCAGCTCGACGGCATCGATGCCGCCTCCGCCCGCCAACTGAAATCCATTGGGATTCGCACGACTGCTGCGCTGCTCGAAGCCGCCAAGACCATGATGCGCCGTTAGCCCTTGCCCTCTCTTTTTCAAA
>NZ_BADD01000086.1:0-9313 GCF_000333455.1 Rhodopseudomonas sp. B29 | reverse complement strand
GNNNTTGCTGCNNTGGGCCAACATGGCCGACTACATGCGGGTGCCGGGCCTCGGCAAAGCCAAGGTCGAGTTGCTGCGCGCCGCCGGAGTCTCGACGCTGCGCGAGTTCACCCATCGCAACCCGGCGCGGCTGGCCCAGAACATGAAAGAAGCCAACCTCAAGTGCAAGCTGGTGCGGGCGCTGCCCTCCGAAAAGGAAGTCGGCCAGCTCATCGAGGAAGCCCGCAAGCTGCCGCTCAAGATCAGCTACTGATCGCCAGAAGCAAGCTGCCCTCGCGACGATTGGACGCCCGTCCAGCTTGACAGTGCGGTCCGGACCGCGCAAATCGCGGCCGATGACCGCTTTCCCATCGCGCACCACCGCCTCTGCGGCAAAGGCCGATCCATCGGCCTTCCGCGCGCTGCTGGCACGGCCGGTGGCGGCGGTGATGGGCGTGCTCAACCTCACCCCGGACTCATTCTCTGACGGCGGCGACTTCGTCCGGCCGGAGCGCGCGCGCGAGCATGCGGCGACGATGATCGCGCAAGGCGCTGCGATCATCGACATCGGCGCCGAGAGCACCCGGCCCTACGGCTCGCAGCCGGTCTCCGCCGCGGAGGAACTGAGCCGGCTCGGCGAGGTTCTGCCGGCTGTCGCAGCGCTCGGAACACCAGTGTCGATCGACACGATGAAGGCCGAGGTCGCTGCGTTCGCGCTCGATAACGGCGCCGCGATTGCCAACGACGTCTGGGGCCTGCAGCGCGACCCGGAGATGGCGCACGTGGTCGCCGCGCGCGGCGTGCCGATCGTGGTGATGCACAACCGCGATGCGGCTGATCCCGCGATCGACATCATCGCCGACATCATCGCGTTCTTCGAGCGCTCGCTCGACATCGCCACGAAGGCCGGCATCGCCGGCGAGATGATCGTGCTCGATCCCGGCATCGGCTTCGGCAAGACGCTGGCGCAAAGCATGCTGACGCTACAGCGGCTCGGCGACTTCAAGCACTTCGGCCTGCCGCTGCTCGTCGGCGCGTCGCGCAAGCGTTTCATCAGCAGCGTCGTGCCGAGCGAACCGAAGCAGCGGCTCGGCGGCTCGATCGCCGCGCATCTCATCGCCGCCGAGAACGGCGCACAAATCATCCGCGCCCACGACGTCGCCGAGACGGTGCAAGCGCTCGCAGTTGCTCATGCCATCAGGACCTCTCGATGAGCGATACGATCTTCATCCGCGGCCTCGTCATCCACGCCCGCCACGGCGTGATGGAGCACGAAACCGCTGTGGGACAGCGGTTTGTGATCGATCTCGATCTCACCGCCGATCTGTCCGAGTCGTCACGCACCGATCGGCTGGCGGATACCGTGTCCTACTCAAACGTGGTGGCGAGCGCGACTGCGGCGTTCAAGGACGATAACTATCGGCTGCTCGAGCGCGCTGCCGGCGCGGTGGCGGATGCAATCCTGGCTGACTTTCCCAAGATCACCACGGTGCGCGTGACGGTGCACAAGCCGCACGCGCCGATCCCGGCGATCTTCGACGACGTCGGCGTCACCCTGACACGCTCGCGGAGCTGACGATGGCCAGCGCGCTGATCGCGCTCGGCGGCAATGTCGGCGACGTCCGCGCCACCTTCGACAAGGCCATCGGCAATATCTGCGGCATGACCCAGGCCGAACTGACCGCGCGTTCTTCGGACTACGCGACGCCGCCCTGGGGCGACGAGGCCCAGGATCGCTTCATCAACGCAGCGATCGAGATCGAAACGCGGCTCGATCCGCTGTCGCTGCTGCAGACGCTGCACAAGATCGAGAAGCGCTTCGGCCGCAATCGCGCCACCGAGCGGCGCTGGGGTCCGCGCACACTCGACCTCGATCTGATCGCCTATGACGATGCGACGATCGACCATGCCGAGCTGACGCTGCCGCATCCGCGGCTGTTCGAACGCGGCTTCGTGCTGGTGCCGCTGGCCGAGATCGCGCCCGACCGGGTCATCGCCGGGCGAACCGTCGCCGACGCGCTGGCGGTGGTGTCAACCGCGGGCATCGAGCGCCTGCCGCCGCGCGGCTGAGCGCCGTTGCTGCACTGCGGCAATCACGCCCCGGCATATTATGCTGCGCAGCGGCCCGAACGGCGCCCAACTTGGTCTATTGGCTGAAAACAAGGGTTTGGCATCCTCGCCGGGCCGTGGCATTTTCGCCGCCACGATCGTGTTGCGAGGTCAATTTTCGGATGTCTACTGCTACGGATGAGCTGCCGCTCGGCGCGGAATTTCCCGCGGCCGGATACGAGCAATGGCGCAAGCTGGTCGACGGCGTGCTGAAGGGCGCGCCGTTCGATAAGCTGATCAGCAAGACCTATGACGGCCTCGCCATCGATCCGATCTACACCCGCGCCAAGGGCGCGGCGCCGATCGCCGGCCGCGCCCAAGGCGCGCCGTGGCGGATCATGCAGCGCATCGATCATCCGGACGCCAAGCAGGCCAACAAGCAGGCGCTGCATGATCTGGAGAACGGCGCCACCGGGCTGTCGCTGATGTTCGCCGGCAGCACCGGCGCGCATGGCTTCGGACTGCCGGCTACGCTGGACGCTTTGACCACGGTGCTCGACGGCGTCCATCTCGATGCCGGCATCGCGGTCGAATTGCAGTTTCCGCCGCAGTCGTGCGACGTCGTGCGCTATCTGACGGAGCTCGTGAAGAGCCGCGTTGCCGATCCGGCCAAATGCGATGTCCGCTTCGGCATCGAGCCGCTCGGCGCGCGCGCAGTGGCGGGATCGAGCACCTCGGACTGGAGCGGGATCGCGCAGGGTCTCGCCCAAGTCGCCACCGGACTTGCTACCAGCGGCTTCAAGACAACAGCCCTCGCTGCGGACGGCCGCGTCATCCACGATGCCGGCGGCTCGGAAGCCCAGGAGCTTGCCTTCGTACTCGCCAGCGGCGTCGCTTACTTGCGCGCGCTGGAAGCCGGCGGCATGCCTCTCGACCAAGCGCGCGGCTTGATCTACGCCCGCCTCGCCGCCGACGCCGATCAATTCCTCACGCTGGCGAAATTCCGGGCGCTGCGCTTGCTGTGGGCGCGCGTCGAACAGGCTTGCGGGCTGACACCGCAGCCGCTGTTCGTCAGCGCCGAGACGGCGTGGCGAATGCTGACGCAGCGCGATCCCTATGTGAACATGCTGCGCGCGACGATCGCGACGTTCTCGGCCGCGCTCGGCGGCGCCAATGCAATCACCGTGCTGCCGCACACGCTGGCGCTCGGTCTGCCGGATGCTTTTGCACGGCGGGTGGCCCGCAACACGCAACTGATCCTTCTCGAAGAATCCAACCTCGACAAAGTCGCCGATCCGGCCGCCGGCTCCGGCGGCATCGAGGCGCTGACCCGTGAACTCTGCGACGCGGGCTGGGCTCAGTTCCAGGAGATCGAGCGCGCCGGCGGCGTGTTCGCGGCGCTCAGCGCAGGCATCATTCAAAGCAAGGTCGCGGCGAGCCGCGCCGCGCGCGACAAGAATATCGCCAAGCGCCGCGACGTGCTCACTGGCGCGTCGGAGTTTCCCAATCTGCACGAGGCGCAGGCCAGCGTGCTGAAGGCGACGCCAGTCGAAGTCCCTGCCGCGGGCGCGGCCAAGGTCAGCTTTGTGCCGCTGACGCCGATCCGCCTCGCCGCGCCTTTCGAGGCGCTGCGCGACAAGTCCGACGCCGTGCTCGCCGCGAAATCGGCGCGGCCGAAACTGTTCCTCGCCAATCTCGGCAGCGCCGCCGACTTCACCGCGCGCGCCACGTTTGCCAAGAGCTTCTTCGAGACCGGCGGCATCGAGGCGATCGACAGCGCCGGCTTCATCGAGCCGGCCGCGCTAGCCGAGGCCTACAAGGCCTCGGGCGCGGCGTTCGCCTGCCTGTGCTCGTCCGATAAGGCCTATGCGGTCCATGCCGTTGCGGCTGCCCAGGCGCTCAAGAGCGCCGGCGCCAAGCGGATCTATCTCGCCGGCCGACCTGGCGATCTGGAAGCTGCGCTGCGCGAGGCCGGCGTCACCGACTTCATCTTCGCCGGCGGCGACGCCTTGGCGATGCTGAACGAGGCGTGGCGCGGATTAGAGGCGGCATGAGCGCGAAGCCGCTGCTCACGGGGGGATGTCAGTGTGGCGCCGTGCGCTACGCGCTCAGCGCGGTGCCGCTGCGAGTAACGCTGTGCCATTGCCGGATGTGCCAGAAGGCCAGCGGCGCGCCGTTCGCTTCGCTGGCCGAGATCGCGAAAAACAGTTTCGCCTGGACGCGCGGCAAGCCGTCGGCATTCCGCTCGTCGTCGATCGCGGAGCGCGACTTCTGCGCCAAATGCGGAACGCCGCTGAGCTATCGCCGCATCGAGGGCGACAGCATCGAGATCATGACCGGAACCTTCGACCGGCCGGACCGTCTGGTCCCGACCCTGCAGTTCGGGACTGAGTCGCGGCTCGGCTGGGTCGGCTCGATCGCGGCGCTGCCGAGCAAAACCACCATGCAGAACTATGGTCCGGAGAAGATCGCCCAAGTGTTCAGCTATCAGCACCCGGACCACGATTAGATTGCCGAAATGACGCCCCAACGCGGCCGTGATAGACTGGCTGCGCGAAAGATCAGACCGATGAGCAAGATACCGAATTTCGCCGACATCGCTTTTCAACCCACCGCCGCGCCCGCGCTGTCCGGCCAAGCCGAGCCTTGGCTGACGCCCGAGGGCATCCTCGTCAAGCCGGGCTACTCTGAGAGCGACGTTGCCGGCATCGATTTCCTCGACACCTGGCCGGGCGTCGCGCCGTTCCTGCGCGGCCCCTACCCGACCATGTACGTCAACCAACCCTGGACGATCCGGCAATATGCCGGCTTCTCGACCGCCGAGGATTCCAACGCGTTCTATCGGCGCAATCTCGCCGCCGGCCAGAAGGGCCTGTCGGTGGCGTTCGATCTCGCCACCCATCGCGGCTACGACTCGGATCATCCGCGCGTCTCTGGCGACGTCGGCATGGCCGGCGTCGCGATCGATAGTATCTACGACATGCGCACGCTGTTCGCCGGCATCCCGCTCGATCAGATGAGCGTGTCGATGACCATGAACGGCGCGGTGCTGCCGATCCTCGCATTGTTCGTCGCCGCCGCCGAAGAGCAAGGCGTGCCGCCGGAGAAACTGTCGGGCACCATTCAGAACGACATTCTCAAAGAATTCATGGTGCGCAACACCTACATCTATCCGCCGACGCCCTCGATGCGGATCATCTCGGACATCTTCGCCTTCACGTCGCAGAAGATGCCGAAGTTCAACTCGATCTCGATCTCCGGCTATCACATGCAGGAAGCCGGCGCGACGCAGGACCTCGAGCTCGCCTATACGCTGGCCGACGGCGTCGAGTATGTCCGCGCCGGCATCGCCGCCGGGCTCGACATCGACAAATTCGCGCCGCGGCTGTCGTTCTTCTGGGCGATCGGCATGAACTTCTTCATGGAAGTCGCCAAGATGCGCGCCGCGCGCCTCTTGTGGGCCAAGCTGATCAAGCAGTTCGACCCGAAGAGCGACAAATCGCTGTCGCTGCGCACGCATTGCCAGACTTCGGGCTGGTCGCTGACCGCGCAGGACGTGTTCAACAACGTGATGCGCACTACCATCGAGGCGATGGCGGCGACGCAAGGCCACACCCAGTCGCTGCACACCAATGCGCTCGACGAAGCGCTGGCGCTGCCGACCGACTTCTCGGCGCGCATCGCCCGCAACACGCAGCTGTTCCTGCAGCAGGAGAGCGGCACCAACCGCATCATCGATCCGTGGGGCGGCTCGTACTACGTCGAGCGGCTGACCCACGATCTCGCGGTGAAAGCCTGGGCCCACATCCAGGAGGTCGAAGCGCTCGGCGGCATGGCCAAGGCGATCGAGGCAGGCGTGCCCAAGCTGCGCATCGAAGAAGCCGCGGCGAAGACGCAGGCGCGCATCGACACCGGCCGCCAGGCGGTGATCGGAGTCAACAAGTACAAGCCGACCGAGGAAGCGGCGATCGACGTGCTGAAGGTCGAGAACTCCACTGTGCGCCGGCTGCAGATCGACAAGCTGAAGCGGCTGCGCAGCGACCGCAATCAGGCCGACGTCGATGCAGCGCTGGCGGCGCTGACGCGCTCCGCCGCCGACGGCAACGGCAATCTCTTGGCGTTGGCGATCGACGCGGCGCGCGCCAAGGCCACGGTCGGTGAGATTTCCGATGCGCTCGAGAAGGTCTATGGCCGGCACCGCGCCGAAATCAAATCGCTCACCGGCGTCTACAAGCGAGAGGCTGCGACGATGTCCGACCGCGTGGAGAAAGTGCAGGCGCTGATCGATGCGTTCGAGGACGCCGAGGGCCGCCGCCCGCGCATCCTGGTCGCCAAGATCGGCCAGGACGGCCACGACCGCGGACAGAAAGTGATCGCTTCGGCGTTCGCCGACATCGGCTTCGACGTCGACATCGGGCCGCTGTTCGCCACGCCGGAAGAAGCCGCACGCCAGGCGGTGGAGAACGACGTCCACATCCTCGGCGTCTCCTCGCTCGCCGCGGCGCATCTCACCGCGGTGCCGGAACTCAAGGCCGCGCTGAAGAAGCAGGGCCGTGAGGACATCATGATCATCATCGGCGGTGTCGTCCCTCCGCAGGATTACGATGCGCTGTACAAGTCCGGCGCCGAAGCGATCTTCCCGCCCGGCACCGTGATCGCCGACGCCGCCGAGGAGCTGATCCATAAACTCAACGCCAGGCTGGGACATTCGAGCCAGGCTGCGGAGTAGCTGTGAGCGCGGCGGCGATGTGGTAGGGTCTGGCCATGACGACCGTCGCCGACATGCCGCTGGATACCATCATTGCCCGCCTTCGCGAGCGGGCGGATGATTTGCGCGCTGAAGGCGTCTCTAAGCTGTTCGTGTTCGGCTCCCGAGCCCGCGGCGATGCAAGCCCGGACAGCGACCTCGACGTGCTGATTGACACGTCGCAAGAAGCCGGCCTTTCACTGCTTGATGTAATCGGCGTCGGGCACATCATTGAAGACGCTACCGGGCTCACAGTACAGACCACGATGCGCCGATCGATTGCCCCAGCATTTGCCGCACGCATTTCCGACGACCTCGTCGAGGTCTTTTAACGTGCCTCCGAGCCTCGCAGATCGACTAGGGCACATCGCGGTCGCGATTCAGAACATTCGCGACGCGATATCAGATCGAGACGTCTCCGACCTGCGATCGGATCCCGTGTTACTTGCAGCGATTGAGCGATTCCTGGAAAGGATCAGTGAAGCTTCCCGCCATATTCCCCAGGATTTGAAGGACAGCGAAACGAACATCAAATGGCGACGTCTTGCCGATTTGGGCAACTGGCTCCGTCACGGCTATCACTCCACCGACGCCGGCTTGCTATGGGAGATGGTCCAACGCGATCTCGAGCCGCTGGATCAATTCATTATCCGCGTCAGCAAGGAAAACGACCGTTGAACATCATCAGCTTGTTACGACACGCAGTGGTTGTGTCATGCTCGTTGCTCCTCCTCTCCCCCGCCCTAGCCGATCCGGCCAAGTCCAAGCCTGACTTCGCGGTCAAGACCAAAGCCATCGACGCCAGCATCACGCTCGATGCGGCGGTCAAGGCCGATCCCAAGCTCGCCGAGAATTGCCTCGCCGAAGGCAAAAAGTGGATTGCCGAGCGGCGCGCCGAGGCGGAGCCGGAATTCAAGAGCGATCCGGAGATGTTCCGCAACGGGCCGTGGAGCTACGAGCGCAGCTATACGACGCGTTCGGTCGTCGCCGATCGCTATGTCTCGATCGTGCGCAGCGATTACAGCTACACCGGCGGCGCGCATCCCAACACCGACATCGATACTGTGCTGTGGGACAAGCAGCAGAGCAAGCGCATCAGCATCCGACCGTTCTTCACCGATCTCGCCGACAACAGCCCGGCGATGCAGGCGATGGTCGCGGGCGTCGTCGCCTCGCTCAAGGCCGAGAAGAAGAAGCGCGACATGGATGGCGACGACGAGGAGTACATCAAGAGTATCGAGCCGAAGCTCCTGAAGATTGGCCCGGTGACGCTTGCGCCCTCCACCACCGCCGGCAAAAGCTCCGGCCTGACCTTCCACTACGCGCCCTACGCGGTCGGCGCCTATGCGGAGGGCATGTACATAGCGTTCGTGCCGTGGACCGCGCTGAAGCCGTATCTGTCGCCGGAAGGCACCGCGATCTTCGGCGGCGAGCGGCCCAAGGACGATGATGACGGCACCCGCTAAAAGGCCGATCGACCTGCCGTCGCTCGCGGGCGACGTCCGCGCCGGCCACCGCGCCGCGCTGGCGCGGGCGATTACGCTGATTGAAAGCCGCCGGGCCGATCACCAGACCGATGCGCGCGCGCTGGTGCAGGAGCTGTTGCCGCTGACCGGCCGCGCGCTGCGCGTCGGCATCACCGGCTCGCCCGGCGTCGGCAAATCGACCACCATCGATGCGCTCGGCATTTATCTGATCGAGCGAGGCCACAAGATCGCGGTGCTGGCGGTCGATCCGTCGTCGGCGCGCACCGGTGGTTCGATCCTCGGCGACAAGACGCGGATGGCGCGGCTGTCGGCGGAAGCGAACGCTTTCATCCGCCCCTCGCCCTCCTCCGGCACGCTTGGCGGCGTCGCGGCCAAGACGCGCGAGGCGATGTTGTTGTGCGAGGCCGCCGGCTTCGACGTCGTGCTGGTCGAGACGGTCGGCGTCGGACAGTCGGAGACCGAGGTCTGCGACATGACCGATTTCTTTCTGGCGCTGATGCTGCCCGGCGCCGGCGACGAGCTGCAGGGCATCAAGAAGGGCCTGGTCGAACTCGCCGACATGATCGCCATCAACAAGGCCGACGGCGACAACATTGCCCGCGCCAATCAGGCCGCAGGCGAGTATCGCGCCGCGCTGCACATCCTGACGCCGCGCTCGGCGCATTGGCAGCCGCCGGTGATGACCTACTCCGCCGCAACCGGCAAAGGCATCGCCGAGCTGTGGCAGGCGGTGCTCGATCATCGCGCCGCGACGACACCGTCCGGCGAATTCGACGCGCGGCGCCGCGCCCAGCAGGTCAAATGGATGTGGACGCTGCTCGAGGATCGCTGGAAGGCGAAGCTGAAGAGCGATCCTGCGATCCGCGCCAAGGTCAAACAGCTCGAGGCCGCCGTCGCTGACGGCAAGATCACGCCGACGCTCGGCGCCGATCAGATCGCGGAGATGCTGTGAGACCGCTCCGCCTGCAAGCCCTCATGGTGAGGAGCCGCGCAACTTCGCGCGGCGTCTCGAACCATGAGCTGATACGGCACGGCGTCGCCACATCATCTG
>NZ_BADD01000087.1 GCF_000333455.1 Rhodopseudomonas sp. B29 | reverse complement strand
TCGGTCCCGGGGACCTCTAGAGTCGCTCAACAGCTGCTGCCGAAGGGCGCGGGCTCGATCATCTCGTTCGGCATCAAGGGCGGCCGCGCCGCCGGCCGCAAATTCATCGAGACGCTGAAGCTGACGAGCCATCTGGCGAATGTCGGCGACGCCAAGACGCTGGTGATCCATCCGGCCTCGACCACGCATCAGCAGATGAGCGCGGAGCAGCTCAAGGCAGCCGGCATCGGCGAAGAACTGATCCGGCTGTCGGTCGGCATCGAAACCGCCGAGGACATCATCGGCGATCTGGCGCAGGCGCTGCGCGTCTCGCAGAAGGTGTAGTCATGCAGATCAGTGTGAACGGGATCGACACCTTCGTGGCGACCGGCGGCCAGACCTTCGACGCCGCCCTGCCCGCCGCCGTGTTCATCCACGGCGCCGGCTTCGATCATTCGGTGTGGGCGCTGCAGACGCGCTGGTTCGCGCATCACGGCTACGCCGTGCTGGCGCCCGATTTACCAGGCCACGGCCGCTCCGGCGGCGCACCGCTCAAGACGATTGCCGAGATGGCCGACTGGACAGCGGCTCTGCTCAACGCAGCCGGGGCGCAGCCCGCCAAGCTGATCGGACATTCGATGGGCTCGCTGATCGCCCTCGAAGCCGCGGCGCGGCACCCGGCGAAGGTCGCGTCGCTGGCGCTGATCGGCACCACCTCGACGATGACGGTCGGCCCCGATCTGCTGAAAGCCGCGGAAGCCAACGATCCCGCTGCGATCGCCATGATGACGATCTGGGGCCTCGGCCCCGATGCGGAGATCGGCGGCAACCTCGCTCCCGGACTATGGATGCATGGCGGCTCGGTGCGCGTGTTAGAGGCCGCCAAGCCTGGCGTGATCTTCAACGACCTGTCGGCCTGCAACGACTACAAGGATGCGCTGACGGCCGCGGCCAAGGTCAGCGTGCCGACGCTGTTCATCCTCGGCGAGCGCGACATGATGACCCCAACCAAAAACGGCAAGACGCTGGCCGCTGCGGTGAACGGGTCACGCACCATCATTCTGAAAGGCGCCGGCCACACCATGATGGTGGAGCGGCCGGACGAAGTGTTGAAGGCGCTGCAGGGCTAAGGCGGCGTCATCACCTTTGCGACTGAGCGCTCCGTCGCACGGGCCTCGTCGAGCAATTCGACGATGTCCACGCGACGGCGCCAAAGCTTCAGCTTACAGGCAGATCCGGACGCCGGCGGCATTGACCACGCAGCGGCCATAGCCCCGACCGCCGCCGCGTCCACGATTCCACCCGCCACCGCGGCCGCGAGGGCCGCCGTAGCCGCGATGGCCACGCCCGTAGCCGCGACCTCGGCCGCGACCTTCGCCGCGCTGCGCGTGTGCCGCCGTACTCGTGACGCCCGAAATCACCGCCGCACCACCGACGAAGCTGAAGCAGTAGATGCTGGTGAGGACGATCGCCGCGAGGCCGCGCGCCACCACGCTGGGTCGGCGTTGAGGTTGAGCTGTCATTCAGGTCTCCGTGAGCTGCCGATCAAAATCCCATCGACCGAATGGTGCGATGGCGTACGAACGCCGCGGCCAGGCCGCAGATCCAAGCGTCCATCAGAACTGAACGCCGGGGGGCCGATCCGTTCCTCGGCGGTCCTGTGACATACTGAAGCGGCGCTCGAGTGCTATCTACGAGGAGGCTTTGCCGCCGAACGCTTCCCGGACTTTCGCTTGGATCTTGGCCATGCCGCCGATCCAGCGGTCGTAGTTCTCGGTCTTCTTGCGCATGTAGTCCAAGACCTGCGGGTGCGGCAGGATCAGGAAGGTCTCCTGCTCGACGCCGCGCAGTGCGTCCTGCGCCACCTGCTCGGGCGACAGATTGCCGTCGGCGGATTGCGGGCCGTTGGGCAGGCCGCGGAGCATGTTGGTATCGACGCCCTGCGGGCAAAGGATCGAGACGCGGATGTTATGCGCCTTGTGGGAGATCGCGAGGTTTTCGGCGAAGCCGACGGCGCCGTGCTTGGTCGCCGAATAGGCCGGACTGCCGACCTGAGACAGCAAACCCGCCGCCGAGATGGTGTTGAGGAAGTAACCGCCGCCGCGCGCTTTGTAGCGCGGGATGAGGTGGCGCGCCGCGTAGACATGCGCCATCACATGGATCATCCAGCTCTTCATGAAGGGATCGTCCGACGTGCCGCCGGCATTCTCCGACATCGGATCGAAACCGCCGCCGATGCCGGCGTTGGAGCAGAACAGATCGATCGGCCCGAACTGCCGCTCGGTTTCTTCGATGACGTGCTTGATGTCCGCTTCGCTGGCGACGTCGCATTTGAACGCCGCGCCGCCGATCGATTGCGCCACCGCTTCGGCCCGCGCCTGATCGAGATCGGCGACGATGATCTTCGCTGCGCCGGCCTTGGCGAAGACTTCGCACATTGCCTGACCGATGCCGTTGCCGCCGCCGGTGACGACGACGACCTTGCCCTTCACGTCCATGTTTCCCCCGGTGTTGGTTTTGCCGGGGTGTCTTATCGGAAACTGCGGCCGAGAGCTACGCCAGCACGAGATCGGCCACGGCGATGTAATGGCAGGCCGCCGCCACCAGCACGAAGGCGTGCCAGATTGCGTTCTGGAATCGCAGCCGACGCCAGGCGTGGAAGATCACGCCGAGCGTGTAGAGCGCGCCGCCGATGCCGAGAAACCACATCGCCGTGGTCGGCAGGGTCTCGACCACCTGATCGTAAGCGATGATGCCGCTCCAGCCGAGCGCGAGGTAGAGCCCGACCGACAGCTTGTCGAACTTGCCGGGCTTGAACAGCTTGAGCAGGATGCCGACGATCGCGACGCCCCAGACGCCGGCGAGCAGCGCCAGCCCGAAGGTCTGATCCTTGATCTGGGTGATGATCGGCGTGTAGGTCGCGGCGATCAGGATGTAGATCGCCGAATGATCGAACCGGCGCAGGATCCATTTGCTCGGCGACACCGGCCATAGATTGTAGGCCGCCGACAGGCCCAGCATCGCGATCAGTCCGGCGACATATACCGATACCGAGACGATGATGGGCGTCGAGGCGAACACGCCGGTCAGAGTGACCAGCACCGTCGCGGCGATCAGGCCGGCGACGAGACCGAGGACGTGAACGACCCCGTCGGCGATCAGCTCGGCGCGGTCGTAGTTCCAGTGCACCATCCCTTTGGTGTCGATCCGGGCGTGCGAAACAATTTGCTTCAGGCGGAAGATCGTCATAGGCGAAGCAGTGACCCTGTTTCGAATTGATCTGGCGCATTCAGGCGTGCGGCCGCGATGCGATACACCCGCCGATGCCTGAACGGCCTATTGTATCGGCGGGAAACCGGGCGAAGCCAAGGCCGCGGGGCCGGTCGGATTGTCGCACGAATCGTCCCTTTCCGGCTAGTTTGGCCGGTCACCGGTTGTTGATCGAGATCGAGCGCGTATGGCCTTCAGTTTTTCCGATCTGATCGAGGAAGCGCGGCTGTCGGCGCAAGCGCTGAAGGATTACAGCGAGAGCATTTTCAGCCCGACGATCCGGCTCGGCGTCACCGGATTGTCCCGCGCCGGCAAGACGGTGTTCATCACCGCGCTGGTGCACGGCCTGTCGCGCGGCGGCCGGTTTCCGATCTTCGAATCCCTTTCCACGGGACGCATCGCCAAAGCGCGGCTGGCGCCGCAGCCGGACGACGCGGTGCCGCGCTTCGCCTACGAGAACTTCCTCGCCACGCTGATCGAGCAGCGGCAATGGCCGCATTCGACCGTCGATATCAGCGAGCTGCGCCTGGTGATCGATTATCAGCGCAAGAACGGCGCCGAGCGCTCGCTGACCCTCGATATCGTCGACTATCCGGGCGAGTGGCTGCTCGACCTGCCGCTGCTGACCAAGAGCTACGAGAAATGGGCCAGCGAGAGTCTCGCGCTGTCGCGACAGGATCCGCGGCGACGCGTGGCGCGCGAGTTTCATGCTCACCTCGCGACCCTCGATCCCAATGGCCGCGAGAACGAGCAGGAGACGCTTGTCGCAGCGCGCCTGTTCACCAAGTACTTGCGCGACTGCCGCGACGAGCAGTTCGCCATGAGCCTGCTGCCGCCCGGCCGCTTCCTGATGCCGGGCAATCTCGCCGGCTCGCCGGCGCTGACCTTCGCGCCGCTCGACGTGCCGCTGGACGGCACCCCGCCGGACCGCTCGCTCTGGGCGATGATGCGGCGGCGCTACGAGGCATACAAGGACGTGGTGGTGCGGCCGTTCTTCCGCGATCACTTCGCCCGGCTCGACCGACAGATCGTGCTGGCCGACGCGCTGAGCGCGTTCAACGCCGGTCCGGAGGCGCTGCAGGACCTCGAGGCCGCGCTCGCCGGCATTCTCGACTGCTTCCGCGTTGGCCGCTCGACGCTGATCAGCTCGGTGTTCCGGCCGCGCATCGACAAGATCCTGTTCGCCGCCACCAAGGCCGATCACCTGCACCACTCCAGCCATGACCGGCTCGAAGCCATACTGCGCCGGCTGGTCGAGCGCGCCGTGGCTCGCGCCGAGTACTCGGGCGCCAAGGTCGACGTCGTGGCGCTCGCTGCCGTGCGCGCCACCCGCGAGGCGCAGGTGCAGCGCGGACGCGACCGGCTGCCCTCGATCGTCGGCACGCCGATTGCCGGCGAGATGGCCGAGGGCGAGGTGTTCGACGGCGAGACCGAGGTCGCGACCTTCCCGGGCGATCTGCCGACTGACCTGCAGGGCCTGTTCAAGGGCGAAGAGACGTTTCGCGGGCTTGCTGCCGGGCCGCATCAGGAGGCAGATTTCCGCTTTCTGCGCTTCCGCCCGCCGCGGCTCGCCACCGGCGATCCCGAAGGACCGGCGCTGCCCCACATCCGCCTCGACCGCACGCTCCAGTTCCTGATCGGAGACAAACTGCAATGACCGAGCGGGCCCCTCCAAGAAGGCCGGCGACCTTCAAGCTGACCGACCCCAGCGTCGTGCTGATCGATGCCGACGACGGCGGTGTCGCCCCGGCCAAGCCGCAGCCGCAAGCGCGCGTCGCAGCCGACGTCAAGCCGGGCATCGCCGCACCTTCGGCCCCGCCGCCTCGCGCGCGCGTCGAGCTAGCGCAGGAGAAGGAGCCGCCGATCCTGACGCCAAAGCCGCCGCGCAGCATCATCGATCCGAAGAAGGGTTTCCGCTGGGGCACCGTGTTCTGGAGTGCGGCGACGGGCCTCGTCTCGCTGGCGTTCTGGCTGTGGGTCAGCAAGCTGGTCGAGGATCTGTTCGCGCAGAGCACGACGCTGGGCACGGTCGGGGCGATCCTCGCCGCGCTGGCCGGCGGCTCGCTGGCGATCATCATCGGCCGCGAGGCCTTCGGCCTGATCCGACTGGCGCGGATCGAACAACTACATTCGCGCGCTGCCCGCGTGCTGGAAACCGACAATCGCGCCGAGGCCCGCGCCATCGTGCTCGAACTCCTGAAGTTCGAGCATCCCAATCCGCAGCTCGCGCACGGCCGGACCCAACTCGCCAAGCATGTCGACGACATCATCGACGGCGCCGACCTGATCCGCCTCGCCGAGCGCGAACTGATGACGCCGCTCGATCTCGAAGCCAAGATGCTGATCTCCAAGGCGGCGCAGCGCGTGTCGGTGGTGACCGCGATCAGCCCGAAGGCGCTGATCGACGTGCTGTTCGTCGGCATCGCCGCGACGCGGCTGATCGGCCAGCTCGCGCGGCTCTATGGCGGCCGGCCCGGCGCGCTCGGCATGATGAAGCTGATGCGCCAGACCGTGTCGCATCTCGCCATCACCGGCGGCATCGCGCTCGGCGACAGCGTCGTGCAGTCCGTGCTCGGCCATGGCCTCGCCTCGCGCCTGTCCTCCAAGCTCGGCGAAGGCGTGATCAACGGCATGCTCACCGCCCGCCTCGGCCTCGCCGCCGTCGACCTCACCCGCCCACTCCCCTTTGACGCCCTGCCCCGCCCGGTGCTGAGCGATCTGGTGAAGGGGCTGATGAAGAAGGCGGAGAAAGACGAGTAATTGCAGGCGAGTAGTGGCCGGATCCTTCATGATTGAGGTAGGCCTCTCGGCTCGCGCAAGCGCGCTCCCTCGCCCCCGCTCTTGCGGGGAGAGGGTTGGGGTGAGGGGCGACACAAGCACAGAGTCTCGACTTCGCGGAAGCGCCCCCTCACCCGGATCGCATCTGCCGATGCGATCCGACCTCTCCCCGCGCGCGGGGCGAGGTTGCGCAGCGTCTGGGGAAAGTTTGCCCCCCGGAGCGAGCTTGCGCAGCGGCCGAGGCTATGTCGATCGCCTCGCATAGTTGACCTCTGCGGGAATCTCTCAACAAGTCGCAAGATGGCGCTCCAGCAAAACAGGACCCGCACAAACACCGGAACCGAGGCCGCTCGCACGCGCCTGCCGTCGCCGCTGCGCCGCATCGGCATCCGGCAGGTGCGAATGTTCACCGGGCTGGTGCTGTTCGCCTATCTGGTCAGCCATTTCCTTAACCACGCGCTCGGCAATGTCTCGCTCGCAGCGATGCACGAGGGCGTGTTGTGGCACCTGCGCATCTGGCAATTTCCCCCGGTCACCGCGTTGTTCTACGGCTCGGCACTGGTGCATGCCGGGCTCGGGCTGTGGGCGCTGTATCAGCGCCGCGAATTCCGCTGGCGCAGCGCCGAGCCGCTGCAGCTCCTGCTAGGCCTCAGCGTTCCGCTCTTGATCTACAGCCATGTCATCGGGCTCCGGCTCGGCTTCGAGCTCTACGGACAGGACAAACTGTATCCGCAGGTGCTCTACAGCTATTGGGTCGCCTCGCCTTCCTATCGACTGTGGCTGATGCTGCTGGTGATGCTGGTCGCCTGGGTGCACGGCTGCATCGGCCTGACGCTATGGCTGCGGCTCAAGCCTGCGCTCCGTGCGGCGATGCCGTGGCTGCTCGCCGTCGCTGTCCTGGTGCCGGCGCTGGCGCTGCTCGGCCTGTATCAGGGCGGCCGCATCGTCGAGCGCGACGCCGCCTCGCCGCAGTGGCAGGCCCAGAACCTGTCGGCGCATCACATGGGCACGCCTCAGCAACAGGACGTGCTCGGCGCGATCGGCGACGGCTTCGTGCTCGGCTATCTGGGCCTGATCGGCCTGACGCTGACGGCACGCGGCGTCCGTGCCGCATTCGAACGTCGCGGCGGCATGCTCAGGCTGAGCATCGGCGAGGATCGCAGCATTCGCGTGCCGAAAGGTTTGAGCGTGCTCGAAGCCAGCCAGCGCGCCAATATCCCGCACGCCAGCGCCTGCGGCGGCCGGGCACGCTGCTCG
>NZ_BADD01000088.1 GCF_000333455.1 Rhodopseudomonas sp. B29 | reverse complement strand
CGGTTCTCTTGGATACCGGTCAGCCGCGGCACCGAGGGGCCGTAGATATCGGCATCGAGTAGCCCGACCTTGAGGCCGAGATCGCGCAGGCCGAGCGCCAGATTGAGCGCCGTGGTCGACTTGCCGACGCCGCCTTTGCCGGACGCCACCGCGATCACCGAATCGACGCCGGGAATCGGCGCCTGCTTGGACATCGGCGACGGGCTGCCCGCCGGCGCGTGCGGCCGATGCTCCGAAACCGGCGCGACGCCCGGACGCGGCTGCGGCGCTGCCGGGGCGCCAGGCCGGCGCTCGGCCGTCAGCGCGACCAGCGCGCTTTTCACGCCCGGCACCGCCTTGACGGCCGCTTCGGCCGCGCCGCGAACGCCGTCCCAGGCGCGTGCCTCGGCGGCATCGACGTTGATCGAGAAATACACCTTGCCGTCGGTCACGGCGATTTCGGACAGCGCGTCGGCCTGGGTCAGGGCGACGCCGCGCGGCGTCTTCACCTTGGCGAGGGCGTCGCGAATCTGTTGCTGGGTCACGCTCACGCGCGAGTCTCCTACGGTTCGGCGCCCACGGACCACATGCCGGAGGGCGGTTCAAGTCACGAATTGGCCGGGAGCGCGCCTTCGCCCAGTGCACGAGCAGCGGTGCGGAACTCGGTTGTGCAGTGCGAGCAATCACCCCCATGCCAGGCGTGATCACGGGCCCCTTGCCCGTGTCGCCTCGCTCCCTATGCTGCGGCACCCGCCGCGCGCCGCCCGGTCGCGCCCGCCCCATCAATCATCGGCCCAACGTGCCGCTTTCTGCGAAGGATCTCGACATGGCGAAGGTTGCTTTCATCGGTCTCGGCGTCATGGGCTATCCGATGGCCGGACATCTCGCCAGCAAAGGCGGCCACGAGGTCACCGTCTATAATCGCAGCGAGGCCAAGGCGAAGTCGTGGACCGAAAAGTTCGGCGGCCGGTCAGCACCGACGCCGGCCGAGGCCGCCAAGGACCAGGACTTCGTCATGGCCTGCGTCGGCAATGACGACGATCTGCGCGCGGTGACCACCGGCAAGAACGGCGCATTCTCGGCCATGAAGAAGGGTGCGATCTTCGTCGACCACACCACCGCCTCGGCCGAAGTCGCACGCGAGCTCGACGTCGCCGCGAAAGCTGCCGGCTTCTCGTTCGTCGATGCGCCGGTGTCAGGCGGCCAAGCCGGCGCCGAGAACGGCGTCCTCACCGTGATGTGCGGCGGCAGCGCCGAGGCCTATGCCAAGGCCGAGCCGGTGATCGCCTCCTATGCGCGGATGTGCAAGCTGCTCGGCCCGGCCGGCAGCGGCCAGCTCACCAAGATGGTCAACCAGATCTGCATCGCCGGCCTGGTCGAAGGCCTGTCCGAGGCGATCCACTTCGCCAAGAAGGCCGGGCTCGATGTCGGCCAGGTGATCGACACCATCTCCAAGGGCGCGGCGCAGTCCTGGCAGATGGAGAACCGCTACAAGACGATGAACGAGGGCAAATACGACTTCGGCTTCGCGGTCGAGTGGATGCGCAAGGATCTGTCGATCTGCCTCGCCGAAGCCCGCCGCAACGGCGCCAGCCTCCCGGTGACGGCGCTGGTCGACAATTTCTATTCCGAAGTCGAGAAGATGGGCGGCAAGCGCTGGGACACCTCGAGCCTGCTGGCGCGGCTGGAGCGCTGAGCGAGCGGCGGCGCAACCAGGTCGCGCGCCGCCGATTTCACCTCGCCGCGGAGTGGAAATTAGCCAGCCATTAACCGAATTATCTTTCCCTTGTGATCTGCTCTTAAGGGTCCTGGGGCCACTATCTACAGTGGCGTACCGCGCTGCGTTTTCGCGCTGGGTTAGTGTTGGTTGATGAGTGAAGCCGCGGAAAAGCCCGAAGTTTTCCAGCTTCCGGCTGATAGCCCGGCGGCTGCGCCGTCGCGCAGCCGGCGAGCCTCTGCACAGCGCGTGCGCGAGGCGCGCGACCGGCTGACCTCGACCAGCGGCACGCGGCCGGCCTTCGATCACGAACTCGTCCGCCAATACGCCGAGACCCGCCTCTCCGCCTCGTTCGTCGTGATGCTGCTTGTGGTCGCCACCGGCGTGCTGTTCGGGCTGTGGATGGACCCGCTGACGGCGGGCGCCTGGACGGTCGGCATCCTGTGCATCCACGCCGTCGTGGTCCGCAATTGCACGCGCTTCCTGCAAGAGCCGGCATCGCCGACCAAGACGCGGTCGTGGCGCCGCCGCTTCGTCGCGCTCGATCTGCTCTACGGCCTCGCCTGGACGGCCATCCTGGTGCATCCGACCGGACTCACCATGGTCTCCAGCACGCTGCTGATGTTCCTGATGCTGACCGTGGTGGCGGTGTCGAGCATGCTGGCGGCGAGCCTGCCGCTCGCGGCGCTGGCTGCGACTGTGCCGGTGACCTGCGCGATCGCTGCCAAATTCGCGCTCGGCGGCACGTTCGAGAACTACGTGCTGGCTGCACTGACGATCGCCGCCGAGGTGTACTTCGCGCTGCTGGCGCACCGGCTGCATTCGACCACGCTGGCGACGCTGGAAGCCCGCGCCGAGAAGGACGCGCTGATCGGCGAGCTCGAACAGGCCAAGGCGATCTCCGACGAGGCGCGCCACCGCGCCGAGGCCGCCAACGTCGCCAAGTCGCGCTTCCTGGCTCAGATGAGCCACGAACTCCGCACGCCGCTCAACGCCATCCTCGGCTTCTCGGAAGTGATGAAGAGCGAGATCTTCGGCGCGCACGCGGTGCCGGCGTACAAGGACTACTCCGCCGACATTCACAATTCCGGCGTCCACCTGCTCAACCTGATCAACGAGATTCTCGACCTGTCGCGCATCGAGGCCGGCCGCTACGAACTCAACGAAGAGGCGATCTCGTTGGTGCACGTGGTGACGGATTGTCATCACCTGCTCAAGCTGCGCGCTTCGAGCCGCGGCATCACCATCCACGAAGTGTTCGAACAGGGCATGCCGCGGCTGTGGGGCGACGAGCGCGCGGTGCGTCAGGTCGTGCTGAACCTGTTATCGAACGCCATCAAGTTCACCCCGCAGGGCGGCGAGATCTGGCTCAAGGTCGGCTGGACCGCCTCGGGCGGCCAGTATCTGTCGGTCAAGGACACCGGCTCGGGCATTCCCGAAGAGGAGATCCCGATCGTGCTGGCGTCGTTCGGCCAGGGCTCGAACTCGATCAAGTCCGCCGAACAAGGCGCCGGACTCGGCCTGCCGATCGCCAAGAGCCTGATCGACATGCATGGCGGCACCTTCACGCTGAAATCCAAGCTGCGCATCGGCACCGAGGTTGTCGTCACCTTCCCGCCGGAGCGGGTGATGTCGGCGCTGGCGCCGCTCGCCGACGAGGCGCCACCGCTGCAGCCGAGCCATGCCGACCACGAGGAATCCCGCCGCCGTCATGCGCCGATCATGAATGCCGGCACCGGCTTGTGACATTCCGCTTGCAGAAACCGCATCATGGCCGCATCCAAACGACATGAGCATCGAAACACCCTGCATCGCGGTCTGCATGCTGGATCCGCGCAGCGGCCTGTGCTTCGGCTGCGGCCGCACCATGCCGGAGATCGCGCGCTGGCCGCGCATGGATGGCGCCGAGCGCGTCACCATCATGGCGAGTTTGCCCGGCCGCATGGCGGAAGCCGGCCTGGAACCGCTGCGACCGCGAAAGCCGACAGCCGCCTCCTGACGAGGGCGTCATGAGCCGCGCGCTGCTGGTCCTGGTAGTGCTGATCGCGACCGCCGGCGCGGTTGTCGCTTACGGCGATCCGCAGCGCATCTCGGCCGCTCAGAAGGCGATGAGTTCGCTGCTGCGCGAGCGCGTCGCCTCGGCTACCGCGGCAGCCGAGGCCGAGAAAACCCGGGCGCTTCGTACAGTGAAGGTCCCGCGCGGCCAGGGCGGCGAATTCGCGCTGAAGGCCAAGATCAACGGCGTCAACGCGCCGATGGTGGTCGACACCGGCGCCACCTCGGTGGTCCTCACCTACGAGACCGCCAAGGCCGCCGGCCTGCCGCTGGAAATTCTGGATTTCGACGTCGAACTCGAAACCGCCAATGGCCACACCCGCGCCGCCAAGCTCTCGCTCGATAGCCTCGCCGTCGGCCATCTGGTCGAACGCTCGGTGCCGGCGTTGGTGGTGCCGCGCGGCCAGATGAAGACCAATCTGCTCGGCATGAGCTTCCTCGACCGGCTGGAAAGCTGGGAGGTCCGCTCCGACCGGCTGATGCTGCAGGGCTACCCCTGAGTCGGATGCTGCGGCTGGATTGCTTCGGGCGGCGGTCCCGGCGATAGATAGGCGGCACTCTGCCCGCCGCTCTATCCGAGATCATCATGGCCGCACCCAAACCACCCGGTTTCGAGACCCTGAGCCTGCACGCCGGGCAGCATCCCGATCCACTCACCGGCTCGCGCGCGGTGCCGATCTATCAGACCACGTCCTACGTGTTTCAGGACACCGACCACGCCGCAGCGCTGTTCAACATGGAGCGGCCCGGCCATCTCTATACGCGTATCTCCAACCCGACGATCGCCGTGCTGGAAGAACGCATTGCCGCGCTGGAGAACGGCGTCGGCGCGGTCGCGACCGCGAGCGGCATGGCGGCGCTGCATCTCGCCATCGCCACGCTGCTGAGCGCCGGCGACCACATCGTCGCCTCGTCGTCGCTCTACGGCGGCACGATCAACCTGCTGGCGCATACGATGCCGCGTTTCGGCATCACCACGAGCTTCGTCAACCCGCGCGATCACGCCGGCCTGAAGGCTGCTATCAAGCCCAATACGAGGTTGATGATCGGCGAGACCATCGGCAATCCGGGCCTCGAAGTACTCGACATTCCCAAGGTCGCCGACATCGCCCATGAGGCCAAGATCCCGCTGCTGATCGACAACACTTTCGCTACGCCCTACCTCAGCAAGCCGATCGAGCTCGGCGCCGACATCGTGATGCATTCGGCAACCAAATGGCTCGGCGGTCATGGCATCGCCATCGGCGGCGTGCTGGTCGATGGCGGACGGTTCGATTGGCGCGACTCGGGCAAATTCCCGACGCTGACCGAGCCCTATGCCGGCTATCACGACGTCGTCTTCGACGAGCAGTTCGGCCCGCCGGCCTTCGTG
>NZ_BADD01000089.1 GCF_000333455.1 Rhodopseudomonas sp. B29 | reverse complement strand
CGATATCGAAGTCCCCGTCGCCGAGCCCAGCCGCCGGCTGGACGCCATCGACCGCAAGATTCTCACGGTTCTCCAACAAGATGCCTCGCTCTCGGTGGCCGAAATCGGCGACCGCGTCGGGCTGTCCTCGACGCCTTGCTGGAAGCGGATCCAGCGGCTGGAGGCCGACGGCATCATCACCCGCCGGGTTGCGCTGGTCGATCAGGACAAGATCGGGCTTGGCCTGTCGGTGTTCGTTTCGATCGAGAGCGGCGATCATTCCGAGGCCTGGCTGAAGACCTTCGCGAATTCGGTCGCCGCCATGCCGGAAGTGATCGAGTTCTATCGGATGGCTGGCGACGTCGATTACATGCTGCGCGTCGTCGTTGCCGACATGCGCGCCTACGATCAGTTCTATAAGAAACTGATCGGCAGCGTGCCGCTGAAGAACGTCACTTCGCGCTTTGCGATGGAAAAGATCAAGTCGGTGACCGCGCTGCCGGTGCCCCCGCTGGTCGCGGCCTGATCGGGTTAGTCTCTTTTTGCTCAAGTTGGGAGCCCGTGCCGGAGCAGCGTGATCGATCGCATCTGCGTACTACGGTAATGTACGAGGTATCGGGCTGGCGATCTATTTGGTCCGCAGTTAGTTATGGGTCGATATGCCCAAACTGACGGCATTTTCTCGCAATTATTACCGTTCGATGGTTTAGGCTGTATTAGGACAAATCGACGAAAGTTCCTGCACAACTAACAAGGCGGGAAACGACAACGATGCGACCGGCGGCTGTTCCACGAGAGGGCATTCAGGACGAGACCGAAGCCAAATCGGACGTCTCGGCGCTGGTGGCGCGGTTGACCGCCGAGGTGAACGACATCGCCTGCGGCAAGACCAAGGCGATCCAGACCATCACCGGACAGATGAAGATTCTGGCGCTCAACGCTCTGATCGAGAGCGCCCGCGCCGGAAAGCATGGCGCCGGCTTTGCCATCGTGGCTCAGGAGGTACGCAATGTCGGCGCGCAGATCGAGGCGATCGCCCGCGAACTCGAAACCCAGCTCACCCATCGCACCGGCGAACTGATCACTTCGATCGGCGAGATGGCGTCGCGCAGCCACGGCGACCGTCTGGTCGATCTGGCGCTCAACGCGGTCGAACTGATCGATCGGAACCTCTACGAGCGCACCTGCGACGTGCGCTGGTGGGCGACCGACTCGGCCGTGGTCGATTGCGCCAACAGCCCCACGCCCGCGTTGGCGCAGCATGCCTCCAAGCGGTTCGGCGTCATCCTGTCCGCCTACACGGTGTATCTCGACATCTGGCTGTGCGGTTTCGACGGCAAGGTCCTGGCGAGCGGCCGGCCCGATCGTTACCCGGTCGCCGGCCAGAACGTCTCCGGCTGTTCGTGGTTTCGCGATGCGCTGCGGCTGCGTTCGGGCGACGATTACGTCGCTGGCGACATTGAGCGCACGCCGCTGCTCGACAATGCCCAGGTCGCGACCTATTGCGCCAGCGTGCGTGCCAATGGCGCTTCGCACGGCGCGCCGCTCGGTGTCCTGGCCATCCACTTCGACTGGGAGGCGCAGGCCAAGGCCATCGTCGAAGGCGTGCGGGTCGATTCCAGCGAGACCGACCGGGTTATGCTGCTGGACTCGTCGTTCCGGGTCATCGCCGCGTCGGACGGCCGCGGCATTCTGCAGGAGCGCTATCCGCTCAAGCTTGCCGGCGGGCACAGCGGTAGCTATCGCGACGCTGCGGGCGCGTTGGTCGGCTTCCATCTGACGCCCGGTTACGAGACGTATCGCGGTCTCGGCTGGTACGGAGTCATCGCCAGCAAGACCAGCTAAACCACATATCATTTGAGACACGTGTACCGCGCGTTGGCCGGTGTCCCAATCGCCGTCAGCTACATTTTTGCCGCGAAACTCTATGGGTCGCATTTGGTTCCCGAGTAGTTTGAAAGATATTTCCCTCGGCCTCCTACTAGTCAGCCTGTTCCGGCTCCCCTACAAAACAAAAGAAGAACTCCGGAACACGAATGACTGACGGCATCGCTAAATCTCTCACGGGCATTGAAGGCTTCGACGATCTCACTCGCGGCGGCCTTCCAGCTGGACGTCCTTCGCTGATCTGCGGTTCGGCGGGCTGCGGCAAGACCCTGTTCGCCTCCACCTTCCTGATCAATGGCGCGCGGATGTACGGCGAACGCGGCGTGTTCGTGACGTTCGAGGAGCGCGCGGTCGACATCGTCGACAATGTCGCGTCGCTCGGTTTCGATCTGCAAGGACTGATCGATCGGGAACAGGTGCTGATCGAGCACATCGCCATCGACCCGACCGAAGTCGCCGAGGTCGGCGACTACGATCTCGAGGCCCTTTTCCTGCGGCTGGAGTTCGCCGTCGACCAGATCGGCGCCAAACGCATCGTGCTCGACACCATCGAAAGCCTGTTTTCGGCTTTCCAGAATCCAGCCGTGCTGCGCGCCGAAATCCGCCGGCTGTTCGACTGGCTGAAGCAGAAGGGCCTCACCGCCGTCATCACCGGCGAGCGCGGCGACGGCACGCTGACCCGGCAGGGGCTGGAAGAATACGTTTCCGACTGCGTCATCCTGCTCGACCACCGCGCCGACAACCAGATCTCGACGCGGCGGATGCGGATTGTCAAATATCGCGGCACCGCGCACGGCACCAACGAATATCCGTTTCTGATCGACGAGGACGGCTTCAGCGTTCTGCCTGTGTCCTCGCTCGGGCTCGGCCACCACGTCACCAACGAGCGCATTTCGTCGGGCGTGCCGGATCTTGATGCGATGCTGACCGGCGGCGGCTTCTATCGCGGCACCAGCCTGCTCATCAGCGGCGTTGCCGGCTCGGGAAAGAGTTCGCTGTCCTGCATGATGGCGGACGTCGCCTGTCGGGCCGGCGAGAAGGCGCTGTATCTGTCGTTCGAAGAATCCGAGGCGCAGACCGTGCGCAACATGCGCTCGATCGGCACCGATCTCGGTCGTTGGCTCGCCAGCGGCCAGTTGCGCTACATCGCCGCACGGCCCACGTTCTACTCGCTGGAAATGCATCTTGCTGTGATGCTGCGCGAAGTCGCGCGCTTCCAGCCGCAGCTTGTGGTGCTGGATCCGATCTCGGCGTTTCTCGGCACCGGCCAGCTCGCCGAGGTGCAGTCGATGCTGCTGCGCGTGGTCGATTCTCTCAAATCCAAGGGCATCACCGGCGTGTTCACTCACCTCGCCCATATCCAGGATGCACAGACCGAAGCCGGTCTGTCGTCGCTGATGGACGCCTGGGTGTTGCTGCTCAATCGCGAAATGAACGGCGAGTTCAATCGCGAGCTTTATCTGCTGAAGGCGCGTGGCATTTCGCATTCCAATCAGGTGCGGGAATTCGTGATGTCGAATTCCGGCATCCATTTGCTGGAGCCGTATCTGGGCGAAGGCGGAGCGCTGACCGGTTCGGCGCGGCGCGTAGAGGAGGCCAAGGCGCGGCGCGCCGAGTCCACCCGCAAGGCGGAGGTCGCCCGGCTGCAGGAACAGATCGTGCAGCGTCGACGCCGCGCCCATGCGCAGATCGAGGCGCTGCAAACCGAGATCGAGGCCGACGAAGCCGAACTGCAGCGCATGGTGCAGGCCGAAGACGTCTTCCGAAAACAGACAGCGATGGACGCCGAGACAATCGCACGGAGCCGGGGCCTCGGTGCCGCTTCGGACGGCGCGCAGCAGGACAAGTGAGATGGCCGACCCGATCAAACTCGTGCTCTATGTCGCCGGCGAGACGCCGAAGTCGCTCGCTGCGATCCGCAATCTGGAGCGGATCTGCGCCGAGCACCTCGCCGGCAAGTACAAGGTCGAAGTGATCGACCTGAAGAAGCAGCCGCAGCTCGCGCGCGAGCACGGCATCGTGGCGATCCCGACGCTGGTGAAGGAACTGCCGGTGCCGATCCGCAAGATCATCGGCGATCTGTCCGACACGCCGAAAGTGCTGGTGCATCTGGCGGTCGAGGGTTCGTAGCCATGAGCTCGGTCGCGGCGCTGAGCCGGGCGGAGCTTGAAGCCCGCCTCGAAGAGGCCGAGGACACGCTACGCGCCATTCGCGACGGTGAGATCGATGCGCTTGTCGTCAAAGGCCGTGACGCCGAGCAGGTGTTCACGCTCGAAGGCGGCGGCCAATCCTATCGCACCTTTATGGAAGCGATGGACGTCGGCGCTGCGGCGTTCGATCAGGACGGGCAATTGCTCTACGCCAATCAGGCGCTGTGCGCGTTGCTCGGTGAAAGCTCGACGTCGCTGACGGGGGCGGCATTGATAGGGCTTCTCGATGCCGTCAATCAGGCGACCTTCCGCCGGCTGCTGACTCAAGCGCTGCACGAGCGTCGCTCGGCGGAGATTCATCTGCGGGCCGGCGGCGCGGATCGCAGTATCCTGCTCACCGGCACGCCGCTGGAATTCGGCGTCGTCCGTGGCGTGGCCATCACTTTCACCGACATGTCCGAACGCGAGCAGGCGGCGGCGGCGCACGAGTCCGAGCGTCTGGCGCGCGCCATCCTGGCGTCGGCCAACGAGGCGGTGATCGTCTGCGACCGCGCCGGGCGTGTCACTCATCTCAACGGCGCGGCGCTGCGCATCTGCTCGGAATCACCGATCGGCAAAAGCTTCGCGGATGCGGTCGAACTCACCTTCGCCGAGGCCTCCGATCTGATGAGCGGCGACGACATCGTCACGTTGGCAACCAGCGGCATGCCTGTTCAGGGTCTCGAGGCGGCTGTGCGCTCGTCGTCCGCTGTAACGGACGTGCTGATCAGTGCTGCGCCGCTGATGGTCTCGGGCGAACGCACCCAAGGCTGCGTGGTCACGCTGATCAACCTGTCGCATCGCAAGGCGGCCGAGCGGCACCAGGCGCTGCTGATGGGCGAACTCGATCACCGGGTGAAAAACACGCTCACCATGGTGATGGCGATCTGCGCCCGCACTGCGGCGCACGAGCGCAATATCGAGGATTTTCAGAAGGCCTTCTCCGGCCGCATCCAGGCGCTGGCGGCGACGCACACGCTGCTGTCCAACGCCTCGTGGCAGAACCTGAAGATCGGCGACGTGCTCGGCGCCGAGCTGGCGCCGTACGCGACGCAATCGAGTGGGCGCATTACCACCGAAGGGCTCGATGTCGCGGTCGATCCCAAGACCGCGGTATCGCTCGGACTGGTGTTCCACGAGCTCACCACCAATGCGGTGAAATACGGCGCGCTGTCGGTGCCGGGCGGAAAGATTTCGGTACGCCGGCTCGGCACGGCCGACGGTGGCGCCTTGCTGATCGAGTGGCAGGAGCGCGAGGGACCGCTGGTGACGTCGCCGTCGTCGTCCGGCTTCGGCCAGACTCTGATTTCGCGCAGCCTCGGCAGCGGCGGCGCCACGCTGGAGTTTCTGCCGACCGGGGTGGTCTGCAAGATCTCGATCCCACGCTATGGCAACCTGCAGGCGTAGTCTGCTGCAGGCCTGAGCTGCGCGATCCGCGCTTGTGGGCAGGGGCCGCAAGCGCGCACACGAAACCATCGACGACATTCGGCGCGGGCGGCCTTGCCATTTGGAGACCTGAAATTTGCGCCGCGCCGGAACGCATGTTCGGCGGCGGCGTCAATCAGGCTCGACGAGAGCGAAGCTTACGATGAAGACCAGTGACGTCACCTGTCCGCAATGCGGCGCGGGCTTTCAGCGCCTGGAATTGCAGAGTCTGCCGGGCACATCCGGCGAATACAGGTGCCCGGTATGCGACGACCTGTTGGAGCGGTTCGACGGCCACAACCGGGTCGCCTACCGCCTGACCATCGAGTCGGCCGGGCCGGAGCGCTACGCGTCGGCTTGACCTGGGTCGAGGCCAAAGCGCTCGACCAGGCTGGTGTCAGGCCGACCAACGGTCGCATTCTTCCTTATAGGCGTGCTCGTTGAGACGCTCGGCGATTTCTTCGGCGAGCTTCTCGTTTTTGGCCTCGGCGATGTTCTCGCCGTCTTGCGTCTTGAGCTTGCCGTGCTCGGTCTCGATCGGGAAATCATCCGGATCGAGGGTGGTCTCCTGCTTGTCGCCGTTTTCCGACATAGCGGCCTCCCTTTGGTTCCCCCTACAACGCGCCAACCGGGCGACGGTTGCTCGATTTCGGCTCAATTGATGGCAGGACCAAGCGACGGTCAGACCACCGGCTGCTTGTCCTTGTCCAACCCGTCGAGGACGGTGCGGTCGATGTTGAGATGTGCCGCCACCAATTCGTGCGGCGTCAGCGCCAGCCACTGCGTCAGCGACACGTCCATATAGCGGCGCGCCTTGAACAGCTCGAGATAGCGCAGCGGCTCAGAGCCGATGTTCTCGATGAAATGGCTGGCCGACATCGGCACGAAGCCGACGTCGCCGGCCTGATAGTCGAACGTACGCGCCCGGCCTTCGGCATTGAACACGCTCATCCGCCCCTGGCCGGAGACGTAGAACTGCCATTCGTCCGAGTTGGGATGCCAATGCACTTCGCGCAGATGCCCAGGGTTGATCTCGACCAGCGCTGCGGCGACCTCGGTCGAGATCGGGAAGTTGCTCGTGTCGGCGATCCGTACCCAGCCGCCCGGCGAAGTCTGCGCCGGCGCCTGCATCAACCTGAACACCATGTCCTGCGGCACGCCGCCTTGCGGGTTCGGCACCGTATCCTGCTCAAGCGGCGGCGGCAGTTCGGCCCGAAAAATGAAGCGTTCTTCCTTCGGAATGCCGCTCAGCGCCTTGGCGTCGATCGACAAGTTCTTGGCCAGCACCGCCGGATCGGTGTGGGCGAACAGATCGGCGAGCCCGAAGGTCGAGTCCTCCGAGAAGGCGCCATCTGGAAACGCCAGAAGGAATTCACAGCCGTCGTCGCCGAGGCCCTGGATCGAATGCGGAATGCCGCCGGGGAAGTACCAGAGGTCGCCGGCGCCGACATCGGCAATGAAGTTGTGGCCGTCGTTGTCGACCGCCGTGATGCGGGCGCGGCCGGCGATCATGAAGGCCCATTCGGCCGGCTTGTGCCAATGCAGTTCGCGAACGCCGCCGGCCTTCAGCCGCATGTTGACGCCCGCCATGGTCTTGGAGACCGGCAGTTCGCGTTCGGTCACCTCGCGCGACCAGCCGCCTTCGCGCATTTTGACGTGCGCATCGGCGAACGAGAACCGCAGATTGGGCATCGAGCCGTGATCGGTCTCCGGCGGTCTCAGAATGTCCGGGTTCTCAGCTTCACGCGGCGCATTGCGCGGTCCCAGGATGGTGCCGCCTTTGTCGCCCTTGATCGGCGCATCGTTGGTTTGCGCCGCGGCCGTGGTGACGCCGAGCGCTGCCGCGGCGGTGAGAAGAGTTCGTCGATCGATAAATTGCATGTTGCTGCTCGCGCGCCGGAATGGCGTCGGGCGAACGGAGTGCAAGTGGGTTCGTTCCTTGGCGGCGCGATGTCGTCCAGCCCGACTCAGCTCAGGTGACCACGTTCAGCAATAGTCCCGCCGCCGCGCATGCCGCCAGCGTTTGCAGCATGCCGGCCTTGAAGCGGAAGATGGCGAGCGCAGCCGCGGCCGCCAGCAACAAGGCGGCGGGGTTCACGCTCGACAGCACCGGCCATTCGAACGACAGGCCGAAGCCACTCACCGGGATGGTGGCGTGAAACAGCGTGTGGATGGCGAACCAAATCGCCAGGTTCAAGA
Organism: Rhodopseudomonas sp. B29; assembly: GCF_000333455.1. GTDB lineage: Bacteria > Pseudomonadota > Alphaproteobacteria > Rhizobiales > Xanthobacteraceae > Rhodopseudomonas. The sequence continues at coordinate 2,923 of NZ_BADD01000089.1, read as the reverse complement.
TCACGCCGACCACGGCCGCAGTGATCGCCGTCAATGCGCCGGCCAGCACCTTGTTGCCACGCATGCGCTCGATGAACGGCGCGCCGAGGAAGATCCAGAGGAAGCAAGGCGTGAACGTCACCCAGGTAGCGAGCAGTCCGCCGAGCGCGCCGGCCAACATCGGTGGTAGTGTGCCGGGCGCGCGATACGCAGCCATGAAGCCCACGAACTGCAGCACCATGATCAGCGGCCCCGGCGTCGTCTCGGCCATGCCGAGGCCGTCGAGCATTTCGTGCGGTGCGAGCCAGTGATAGGTCTCGACCGCTTGCTGCGCCACATAAGCCAGCACGGCGTAGGCGCCGCCGAAAGTCACCATCGCCATCTTGCTGAAGAACACGGCGATCAGGCTGAACACGCTGGTGTCGCCTAGCCAAACGAGGAGCACGGCGACCGGTAGCAGCCACAGCGCCAGCCATACGATCGCGACACGCAACGTCGAGGCGACACTCGGCCGGGCGTGCGGCGGCAACTCGTCGCCGACCAGGCTGTCGACCAATGCGTCCGATTTTGCAGAGCCGTGGCCACCGCCGGCCGCGAAGGTGCGTAGCTGCAACGCGCCGCCGACACCGCCGATCAACCCGGCTGCGACCACGATGATCGGAAACGGCACGTCGAAAAAGTAGATCGCTACGAATGCCAGCAGCGCCATGCCTTGCAGGATGCGGTTCTTCAGCGCCCGCCCGCCGATGCGCACCACCGCCTGCAGCACGATCGCCAGCACCGCCGCCTTCAGGCCGAAGAACAACGCCGCCACGGCGCTCACCGCGCCGAATGCTGCGTAGATGATGCTCAGCGCCATGATGGCGATGACGCCGGGCAGGATGAACAGGCCGCCCGCCATGATGCCGCCCGGCGTGCGATGCATCAGCCAGCCGATATAGGTGGCGAGCTGCTGCGCTTCGGGTCCGGGCAGCAGCATGCAGTAGTTGAGCGCGTGGAGGAACCGCTCCTCCGAGACCCAGCGTTTCTCCTCGACCAGGACGCGATGCATTACGGCAATCTGACCTGCAGGGCCGCCAAAGCTCAGCGCGGCGACGCGCAGCCACACCGCGAAAGCTTCCCGCATCGTCGGGAAGCCGGGCTGCGGTGGCGACCGCGTGGCGATGAAAATATCGGGGCTGAGGTCTGAAGCAGGCATGATGCGTCCTCCAATACAACAGGACGCGATTCTTGGGCATGCCGCCTGATGGGGAGATCGCTATCCCCGCCGGCATTCCAGCCGACGGGCAGATACTTGTCAACGTGAGCCGGATTAGCCGTGAAGAGCTTTAGAGCGCTGATCGATTGCAGCCATCACCTGTGTTGAGTCGTCATCCTGAGGTGCGCGCGCAGCGCGCCTCGAAGGATGCGGCCAAGGTGCTTGTGGCCCATCCTTCGAGGCGAGCCCTTCGAGCTCGCACCTCAGGATGACGGGAGTCGTGTGGCAGCTTCAGTCCGCCTTGTAGTCGTCGGTCACCACCGGCCCGAACAGCACCCAGCGCTGGCCGTCGAACTTCATCATCTGGAATTGCTTGTTGATGCGCCAGTCGTCCGCCGTCGTCGTCACCGACATGCCGGGCAGCGCCAGGTCGGGCACGTAGTTGGTGATCGAGGTCGCCTGCTTCATGATGTTGGCGCGGGTCAGTTCGTCACCGCACGCCTGCAGGATGCGCACCAGCATGGCGGCGGTCGAATAGCCGTAGGTGGCGTAGCCGCTGTTGGCGTCGTCGTTCGGTGCCCATTTGGCCATGAAGGCCTTGTAGCGCTTCATGCCCTCGTCATTGGCCCATTGCGGATCGAGCGGGTCCTTGCCGTAATTCACCGAGATGATGTCCTTGGCGTTCTCGGCGCCCGCAGGGATGAGCACCTGACCGACCGCCGTGGCGTTGACCTCCAGGATATGCACCGGCTTCCAGCCGAGCTCGGCGGCCTTGCGGATCGACTGCGCGGCGAATTTCGGCGTCGACATGTTGTAGAACAGATCGGCACCCGAAGCCTTCAACGTCACCATCTGCGAGTCGACCGTCGGATCGGCGAGTTCGTACGACGCTTCGGCGACGATCATGCTCGCCGCCTTGCTGCCGAGGCCTTCCTTGAGGCCCTTGACGTAGTCTTTGCCGAGATCGTCGTTCTGATACAGGATCGCGATCTTGGCGTTGGGGTGATTGGCCAGGATGTACTTGGCATAGATGTGCGCTTCCGACTGGTAGCTCGGATTGGCGCTGATCGTCCACGGATAATTCTTCGGGTCGGTGAAGCGCGTTGCGCCGCTACCGGCCAAGAGCTGGGGCACCTTCTTGGCGTTCAGATATTTCTGCACAGCGGCGTTGGGCGGCGTGCCGATGATCTGGAAGGTGGTCAGCACCTCGTCACTTTCCACCAGCTTGCGCACCTGCTCGACTGTCTTGGGCGGCGAGTAGGCGTCGTCGTACTGGATCAGGTTGATCTTGCGGCCGCCCACGCCGCCCTGCTCGTTGATCATCCGGATATAGGCGGCCTCGACCTTGGCGATGTTGCCGAAGGCGGACGCAGGGCCGCTCATCGGCATGGTCTGGCCGACCTTGATTTCGGTGTCGCTGGCGCCCGGATCGTATTTCTTCTCGGCAAACGACGGCGTGGCGAGCGTGGTGGCGAGCAGCAGCGCGACGGCGGCTGCCGTCGTCCGGGACAAAGTCATGGCGTTTCCTCCGAACCGGTCGCTGATCCCCGCCGGCTGTTGATTGCCGCTAGCTTCGGTCTGAAATCCGGATAGGTCAAGTTCATTCATTTAGTGCTAAATGAATTTGTTGCGTCGTCTTGACCGGGCGTGGGCTGGAAACGCATCAGCGACAGCGCGTGCAGATGATCGGGGCTACCGGTCAGCAGGATGATTGTCTTGAGCATCTGCGATCCGTCCGGATTTTAG
>NZ_BADD01000090.1 GCF_000333455.1 Rhodopseudomonas sp. B29 | reverse complement strand
CGGCGAGACGCAGTATGTTAAGGCCGAGCGCGGCATGCAGGTCTATGCCGGCACGCTCAACATCTCCGGCACGTTGCGCGTCCGCGTCGCGGCGGCGGCCGAAGGCACGCTGCTGTCCGAGATCACCAAGCTGCTCGATCACGCCCTGCAGGCGCGATCGCGCTACATCCGCCTCGCCGACCGCGCCTCGCAGCTCTATGCGCCGGTGGTGCATGTCACCGCGCTGCTCACCGTGATCGGCTGGCTGATCGCCGGGGCCGGGCTGCACGACTCGATCGTCATCGGCATCGCGGTACTGATCATCACTTGCCCTTGCGCCCTTGGCCTCGCGATCCCGGCGGTGCAGACCGTCGCGGCGGGCGCGATGTTCCGTGCCGGAGTGCTGCTCAATTCCGGCGACGCCATCGAGCGCGCTGCGGTGATCGACACCGTTGTGTTCGACAAGACCGGCACGCTGACGCTGCCCGAACTCGACGTCGTCAACGTCGCCGAGATCGACGCCGACACCTTCCATCTCGCCGGTCGTCTGGCACTCGCCAGCCATCATCCGGTCGCCGCCGCGGTGGCTCGCGCGTCCGCCGTCAAGGCGCCGCTGCCTGATGTCGTGGAAGAGCCCGGTCGCGGCGTGCGCGCGATGTTCGAAGGCGAGGAAGTCCGGCTCGGCAGCCCCGCATTCTGCGGCGCCGACGATCTGGCCAACGAACTGCTCGCGCAGGATCCGGAAGTGTCGGTTGTGGCATTCAGCCGCGGCGGCCGGCACACCGTGTTCGCGGTGCGCCAGTTGCTGCGCCCGGATGCGGCCAAGACCATCGATGCGCTGACCAATCGCGGCATCGTCGTCGAGCTGCTGTCCGGCGATCGCGAGCCCGCGGTGCGTCACGCCGCCGGTGCACTCGGCGTCAACGTCTGGCGCGCCGGCGTCACGCCGGCCGAAAAGATCGCGCATGTCGAAGCGCTGAAGCGCCAGGGCCGCAAGGTGATGATGGTCGGCGACGGCATGAACGACGCCCCGGCGCTCGCCGCCGCCACTGTCTCGATGTCGCCGATCAGCGCCACCCATCTCAGCCAGGCCACCGCCGATCTGGTGTTCCTCGGCAAGGAGCTTGCGCCGGTGCTGGCCGCGGTCGATTATTCGCGCAAGGCGATGAGCCTGATGCGCGAGAATCTCGGTCTGGCGATCGGCTATAATGTTCTGGCGGTGCCGATCGCGATCGCGGGTCTGGCGACGCCGTTGATCGCCGCGCTGGCGATGTCGGGTTCGTCGGTTCTGGTGATGCTGAACGCGATGCGCGCCCGCCGCGCCGGGAGGGCGTGAGATGGAAGTGATCGTGTTTCTCGTGCCGCTGGCGCTGGCGCTCGGCCTGCTTGGTCTCGCCGGCTTCCTGTGGTCGCTCAAGACCGGCCAATACGAAGATCTCGACGGCGCCGCATGGCGGGCGATCGCCGACGACGAGCCGCTGCCGCCGCAGCCCGCCAAGGCGGCGCAATCGACGGAGCGTGGCTGACATGGCTCTTCTCACAGTCGATGATCATCCGAGCGAGTCCGCCGTCGCCAACCGGCTGTCACCGCCCGTGCCCGCGCCCGGCGAAGACGCTGTGCCCGAGGAAGTCATCGAGCGCTGGCTGCAGTCGCTGCCCTGGCATCGGCGCTGGTTCGCGCGCTTCTACCGCGCGCTGCGCAAGCTCAATCCGGCATTTCCGCCGATGTCGTGCTGCTGACGCGGCGCCGAGAACTTTCTTCAGACCAAAGCGTTACCGCGCGTTCATCGCGTTGATACAGACCGCGGCTATCAGGCCGGCGAATCCTCGCGGGTGAGCGAGTCGAATCGACCGGGGGCCGCAATGACTCAAGCGTTCATCATCGAAGTGAATTCGTGCGCCGCCGGCATCGTTGTGCGCGACGGTCGGGGATTCCGCTTCCACGCCGCCAATGGCGCCTTCACCGGCCTCGAGGGGCGTGGCTTCCGGTCCCCGGGCGA
>NZ_BADD01000091.1 GCF_000333455.1 Rhodopseudomonas sp. B29 | reverse complement strand
ATCTCGGTCATGCGCCGCAGCACCAACGGCAGCGCCGCGCGCGGGATGGTGCCGTCCATGCACAGATAGTCCGGCGAGATGCGCCCCACGGCGGGAAACGCCGCCTTGCGGCCGCTCCAGAACAGCAAGCGCTCCTGCTCCGAAGTCGAAATCTGACAGGTGGTCGAGCCGCAGCCGAGCGCAATCGTCTCGACGCGCGCGATCAGTTCGTCGACCTCGATCTGCGGACCATCGAGCTCGATAATCAGCAGCGCCTCGACATCGAGCGGATAGCCGGCATGGACGAAGGCCTCGGCGGCGTGGATCGCCGGCTTGTCCATCATCTCCATGCCGCCCGGAATTATGCCGGCCGAGATGATGTCGGCGACGCATTGGCCGGCGGCCTCGACGTCGGTGAAGCCGACCATCAGGGCGCGCGCGGTCTCGGGCTTGCGCAGAATGCGGACGGTGACTTCGGTGATGACGCCGAGCAGACCCTCCGAGCCTGTGATCACGCCCATCAGATCGTAGCCGGCGTTCTCGGCACATTTGCCGCCGATGCGCAGCACCTCGCCGTCCATCAGGACGATCTCGCAGCCGAGCACGTTGTTGGTGGTCATGCCGTATTTCAGGCAATGCACGCCGCCGGAATTCTCCGCAATGTTGCCGCCGATCGAGCAGGCGATCTGCGACGACGGATCGGGCGCGTAGTAGAAGCCCATGTGATCGACCGCCTGGCTGATCGCCAGATTGGTGACGCCCGGCTCGACCACGACGGCGCGGTTGTCGTAGTCGATCTCGCGGATGCGCTTGAACTTGCCGAGCCCGAGCAGCACGGCGTCCGCCAGCGGCAGCGCGCCGCCGGACAACGACGTGCCCGAACCGCGCGGCACCACCTTGATGCCGTGCTGATGGCAATAGCGCAGCACCTCGGAGACCTGCTGGGTCGTGCTCGGCAGCACCACCACCATCGGCGGCTGGCGATAGGCCATCAGCCCGTCGGACTCGTAGGGCTTCATCTCGGCGGCGCTGGAGATGGTGCCCTCGCCCGGCACGATCTTGCGGAGCGCCGCGATGATCTCGTCGCGTCGCGCCAGCACGGCCTGGTCCGGCTCGGGCATCAGGATGGTCATGCGATTACTCCTGCGAGGGCCGGACGCGCCTCGCTTGAACGAGAGGTCAGGCGCCGACCAGATTACGCGACGGCACCGCCGCCTGTACCACCAACCCGCGGGCGCGGGCATCCATCACACCGACCGCCCGCAGCGCCAGCAACGTTACCGTCTGCACCGCATCCCGCAGCTTGGCGGGGTCGTCGAGATTGTCCGGCGCCAGAGGCCCGACCAACGATTCGTGCACGGCGCCGAGCAGCGCGGTCGCGGCGATCGCCGTGTCCTGCGCCGGCAGATGTCCGGCGCGCACGGCCGCGCCGATCCGCAGTTCGATCTCGCCGGCGATTTCGCGTCGGCTGGCCAGCCGCGACGCCGAGACATCGACATCGACCGGCTCGGCCAGGATGCCCCAGGCCAGCTTGCGATGCGACAGCACGTGCACGGCGACGGTGGTGACCGCGGCGGCGAGCGCCGAAGATGGGCCTGGCGCGGCATCGGCGGCGCGCCGGATCGCGGCCAGTTCATCCCGCGAGACGTCGACAATCAGCTCGGAGATCAGGTCGGCCTTGGAGGGAAAATAACGATACACCGTGCCGGCCGCAACCTTGGCGCGTGCGGCCACCGGGGCGATCTGCACCGCCGCCATGCCGCCATCAGCTGCGGTTTCGCGAGCGGCCTGCAGGATCGCGCTGCGCCGCGCCGCCAACCGCTTCACCACTTGATGTGTCCGCCGATAGACCATGGCGATCCTCTGTCCCGGGATTCAGCGGTTCGAATTAAGTACGCATATGCGCGTTTCGCCGCGGCATCTCGTTCGAGAAACCGGCGCCCGCCAAATCAGTTGGTAAAAGTGAACACCCCTTCAGACCGCGTGGCAAGGGCTTACAGTTATGAAATGAATGTGCTTATCGCTTAGCCGCCCAGCCCCGCGGCGCGGGCCAGCGCCGCGACCGCCATGGCGGTGACGACCGCGATAAAGTCGTTACGACGAATGATCGTTACCGTCATTGCCGCCGCCAAAGCGACCATGACGATGATACCGCCATTGACGGCGACCGGCAGCGCTGCGGCCACGATGATCGAACCAGGTAGCGCGTCGAGCATCCGCCGTACCCGCGGGGTAATATCGACATAGCGCATCAGCCAATAGCCGCCGAGCCGCGAGGCGACGGTGACTGCCGTCATCACCGCAAAGGCGATCATCACATCGGGGCGCAGCAGGGACTCGCTCATGCCGCGTGCCCATGCGTGGGCGCCGGCTCGTCCATCATCCCGGCACAGGCTGCGCCCGAGATCGCGCCGGCGATGATGAACCACCAGCCTGGCACCAGCCGTTGCACCATCAGCGCGACGATGCCGGAGATCACCCAGGGGATGGCGCGGCGCGCGCCCTTCCAGGCCGGCACCAGCATCGCCGCGTAGAACGCCGGCATCGCGACATCGACGCCGAAGGTACGCGGATCGGACAGCTGCTCGGCCAGCAGATAGCCCGGCACCGAGGAGAACAGCCAGACGAAATACAGCACCAGCGCGCCGCCGAGATAGAACGCCGCGTTGGCGCCGCCGTGCTCGCGATAGCGCATCGCCGCCAGCCAGCCGCCGTCGGTGATCAGCAGCAGCGACGTGTAGGACTGCCAGGGCGGCAGCGTGCCGAACCACGGCCGCATCGAGGCGGTCATCAGGAAGAAGCGGATATTGACGGTGAGCGTCACCAGCGCCAGCGCGGCGATCGACGACGCCGTCAGTTCCGGCGGCCACGACTGCACAGCGACGAATTGCGACAGCCCGCCATAGACGGTGGCCATCATCACTTCGACCTCAGCCAGCGTGAAGCCCCTCTGCGCACAGAGAGCGCCGAACGCCATGCCGAACGCGAGCGTCCCCGGCAGCATCGGCCCGATCGCCACGATGCCGGGCCAGATCGCATCCGGCCCCCAATAGGCCTGCGCCTTGGTGATGTGCGTGGTCATGAACGGTTCCGACTCGCCTGCCCTTGCGTGCGGCCTATGCGCCGCGAGGTCAAGCCTCACGCGCAAAAGGTGCAATGCGGAATATTTACATGTACGGCAACTCCGCGTTACGTTTGCCTGGGCGGATATTTCAGCATGCGTCATTCATCTGTCGGCTCAGTTTCCGAGTTGATCACCTCTTTGTTGCCAAAAGACGGGACACCGGTTTTGAACCGCGTGCTCCGCGTGATGATCGCTCGAGAGCTCGGACGGTCCGTCGACGACGAGGTCTATGAGTCGGCGCGAGATTCTCTCTACTCGGCGGGAGTGATCGGTCGCGTCCGCGGGCAAGGCGGCCAGATCTTTCTTGCGAAGAGCGATGCCAAGCGCCAACCCGACAAGGCGGAGGCACCGTCAAGACGCGCTGAAGCCGATCTGATGAAGCCGCTCGAGCGATTTCTCCAGCAAAGCTTCATTCGAGAGCTCGACATCCCCAAACATGGCACTTGGCTGGTCAAAGACACATCGCGCCTCGGCCCACCGTTGGCACGATGGGCGCGGCCAGACTTCATTCTCGTCACGGCAATGCGCTTCCGCTTCATGCCCGGCGCGCAACTCGACGTCTATTCTTTCGAGCTGAAGGCCGAGAACGGAGCCACTGATCTCGCCGTCTACGAAGCGCTGGCGCAGACCCGCTTCACACATTTCGGTTACCTTGTCTGGCATCTGCCTGAAGGATCGAAAGCCGAAGCGCGGCTGCCGGAAATCACAGCGCAATGCGGGCAGCACGGTGTGGGACTGATCCGCATCCACGATCCGGACAGCGATAACGCTTTCGAAACGGTGCTCGATCCGGTTCGCAAGACGACTCCGGCCGCGGAGGTCGATGGCTTTCTCGAGCAGCGTCTCGACGAGGACGAACGCATGAAGCTGCTGTCCGCACTCGATGGAGCGCGGCCATGAGTGCCAAGATTATCGCCGTCGCGAACATGAAAGGCGGCGTCGGCAAAACGGCGACGGTGGTGTCGCTCAGCGAAGCGCTCGCCGCCAGTGGCAAAAAAGTGCTGGTGATCGACCTCGACGCCCAAGCCAACGCATCGATTTGCCTTGCCGGCGATTCAATGCTGGCCTCCCTGATATCGCGCAGAGCGACGATCGAAGGTTTTCTTGAGAATCACTTGCTCGGAGAACAGACGATGTCGTTTGCAGACGCGATCCGCAACAATATCAGCAATGTCACTCACCTGAACAAGCAATTGACGATTTCGCTGCTGCCTTCCAGCCCCGAACTGCGCTCTTTCGAACAACGCATCATCTATGAACTCACCAGCAAGAAATGGAGCTGGGAGCAGATCGTTGACGGACTATTCGCCGTCATGAAGAAGCAACTGGACCGAACGCGTAAAGATTTTGATTATGTGGTTCTTGACTGTGCACCTGGCATTTCTGTTCTCACCGAAGTGAGTATTCGACTTGCCGATCTCGTCATTGTCCCGACCATTGCAGATTTCTTGTCAACCTTTGGACTGCAGAATTTCTGCATCACCTTGTCTGACCGAGGTCTGAAGGCAAGGATCAGACGCCCCTCGATGCCGCCTCAGGTACTTGTCACGCGGCGGCGGAAGGTAAACATTCAAGAAGACACCGTTTTGAAGCTTCGCAATGAGCACACGGCGGCGAAGCCAAGTTTCAGCGTGTTCGACACGGAAATTCCGGAAGCCGTGGCGGTGGCTGATGCGCTTAGCAAGATCGACAGTTTCCCCAGCTTCTCGCAAAAATGGGGGCCGGTAGTGACGCCTCTCCTCGCTGATCTCGTTAATGAAGTAGAAGGGGTTCTCGATGGCCATCGTCGTTGATGGGTTTCAGGTTCTTAGTCGGATCGGCAAGCACGCTGAATTGTTTCGCGGAGTTCGCGCCGACGTGGACAAGGCCGCGCTAGCTCTTGTGACGAAGGCACTGAAGGCGAAATCACTCGACCCCGCAACTCTGAAAAGCCTTCATCGTGCGCTCGGCGAAGATTTCCCGCTGATTGTCGAAGGTCTGAAGGACGCCGACATCAAGTCAGTCGTCACCAAGCTGGATAAACATCACCTCGACGCCAAAGGCGGCACGGCGGCATGGCGGCGTCAGCATTTGCTGGCGCTTGCCGATGGATCTGCAGAACCTTCTCCGCCCCCCGAGAAGCCAGCCAAGAAAGCCAAAGCTACCAAGGCCCCTTCCAAGAAGACGAAGGCCGAGCCCGAGCGGCTATCCAGCGAGGTAATGGATTTATTCCGCGCCGGTGGCGGCAAGTCAAAGTCTTAGATCAAGCGGCTTGTCCGGCGCTGATGTGCCGGACAAGCCAAGCTGTCAATTCCCGCTCTGTAGTTCGCCGAAGCGCTCCCAGCTCTTCCCGGTGAAGCGCATGAACTGCATCTGGTCGATCGGGACGTGGTCGGTGGGGCTGGTGTTGATGCGGATGCCGGGGAGCAGCATCGGCAGTTCGAGGCTATTGATGGCGAACGCGTGCTTGAGGATGTTCTCGGTCGACAGGTCGTCGCCGCAGGCCTTCAGCACCGCCTCCATCGCCATCGCGCTGTTGTAGGCGTTGATGTAGTTGGCGTCCTGCTGGTCGCCATCGGGCACGTATTTGGTCATGAACTCGCGCCACGCCTTGACGCCGGGATCGTCCTTCCAGGCCGGATCGTCCGGGTCCTTCACATAGGCGGTCGAGATGATGCCGGTGCCGGCTTCGAAACCCGGCGGGCTTCATCACCGAGTTGATCCACACCGAGACGTTGGCCAGGAAGGTCATCGGCTTTCAGGCGATCTCGTGCGCCTTGCGGATCGCCTGGGCGGCGAATTTCGGCGTGGCGGCGATCACCAGTACGTCGGCCCCCGACGACTTCAGCTTGACGATCTGGCTATCGATGGTCGGATCCTGAATTCATAGGTCGCATTGGTGACGCGCTCGTCGTAGCGCTCGCCGAGCACGTCCTTGATGCCGGCGACGTAGTCGCGGCCGAAATCGTCGTTCTGCGAGATCACGGCGAATTTGGCGTCGGGATTTCTGGCCAGCGCGTAGCGCGCATACAGCCGCGCCTCGTAGCGGAACGGCGCCTGCACGCCGACGGTGGCCTGCGGATATTGCGCGACGTCGGCGAACTTCGACGCGCCGGAGCCGACGAACAGCTGCGGGATGTGCTTGCCCTGCAGATATTTGGCGATCGCGGTGTTGTGGGCGGTGCCGATCGACGAGAAGATCAGGGCGACCTCGTCGCTCTCGACCAGGCGCCTGGTCTGCTCCACCGTCTTGGGCGGCGCGTAGCTGTCGTCGAGCGAGATCAGATTGACCTTGCGGCCATTGATGCCGCCGCGCTCGTTGAGCATCTTGAAGTAGCCGACCTCGCCCTTACCGAGCGCGCCGAACGCGGACACCGGGCCGCTATAGGGCATGGTCTGGCCGAGCTTGATCTCGGTCGCGGTGACGCCGCGCATCTCGGCGGCATGGCCGGACGATGCCGTTGCCAGCATCATCACTGCCGCAGCGCACAACGCCACGTTGGTCCACCTCTGGGCCATTTGGATGTTCCTCCCGTAAAGGCGCGGCGTTGGCCGCCGTCGCCGGTTTGCGGCAGGAGGATGTCATGAACATCGCGGTAAGCGAGACGGAAAAGGAAGAAATCCGCAACTACACGGACCACCCTGGCCAGACTAACGTACAGCGGCGACGCGGGTCTTGGCGCGTTGATCCTTGACGTAACCGATGGGGACGCCGAGCCGCTCGATCGTCACCGCAACCTTGGCGTCGATATCCTGGTCGCAGTTCATATGCGTCGGGGCGATGAAGAAGTCGGCGGTCTGCCACACCTGCGCCCAGCGTAGATTATGCGGTGCATGGCGCAGGAAAGTGTCGCGCGGGCCGCACAGCGCCACGGTGTAGACCCGGCCGCTGGCATCGGCAGGATCGGTCCGCGCGATGTAGCGCTCCAGCCGCTGCACCGCTTCGGGCATGATGGTGAACCAGTAATCGGTGACGTAGCGCCGCGATGCGCCCTTCAGGCCGCCGACCAGCGGGTTGTAATACAGATACTCGTAAGGGTGCAGCCGGACCAGCGTCACCGCATTCCAGCCGAGCGCGGCGACGATCAGCATCGCGGCGGCGGCGAACGCCGCGACGCCGATCCGCGACGCCCAGCGCAAGGCGCCATTCAGACCAATGCCGGCGAGCATCGCCAGCGGCGGCAGCACGAACATGAAATGCCGCATGCCGGTGAAAGCAGGCCCGTGGGCGATGACTTCGCACAGCACCGGAAACAGGGCCGCCATCATCACCAAGCCGATCTCGCGGCGCCTGCTGCCAGTGGCTTCGACCTGCTCTCGGCGCAGCAGCAGCGAGGCGATCGCCAGGGAGGCGCCGAGCAGAACGAACAGCGGCGTCTTGATAGTCAGATAGGTCGGCACGTACCAGCGTGGCACCGTCGCCATTTCATAGACGTGGCCTGCCAGCATGGTGCGGATGGCGTAGTGAAACTCGCCGAACGACAGCAGGCCGCGGATCGGATTGAGCGGCGCCAGCGCGGCCCAGGGCCACGCCGCCAGCATGATGGCGTAGGCGATCAGCAACGCCGGCGCGAAACCGATCAGCGACTTGGTCCAAAAGGCGACCGCCTCGCGCGTCGGCCGAAGCGACGGGCCGTTCAGCAAAATCGCCACCGGCAGGTAGCACAGAAGCAGCAGCGCCAGCACCTTGATGCCCAGCGCACAGCCGGTCAGGATGCCGAAGCCGGCGAGATGGCGCAGCTGCGGCTTCGGGCAATCGCGAGCGGCACGGATCAGGAAGTACAGCGCGCCGGCCATCGCGGCGCCGAGCGGCACGTCCTTGGTGTGATGAAACATCGCGCCGTACCAGAAGCCGCAAACCGCCAGCGACAGCCCGGCAAGAAGGCCGGCGCGCGGTCCCGCGACCAGCCGCGCCGTCGCCATCGCGGCGAAGATGCCACCGACGCCACAGGCGGCGCTCAGCAGATGCCGCAGGTCGAACAGATCGAGCGAGGAGACCTTGTGCAGCAGGGTCGCGGTGACGTCGAACAGACCGCCATACAGGTACAGGTTGTCGAAGCTGAACAGCGCGCGGTCGGTGAAGCCGCTGCGATAGTAATCGACGATCAGCTCGCCATAGCGCTGCTGCACCCATTCGTCATTGGTGATGCCGTAGTCGCGGAAGGTGATCAGCACCAGGACGCCGAGTGTGGCAAGCAACGCCAGGGATGCGACGTCGTAGCGGTCGATCTCCGCCGGCCGCGACAGCCCGTGCCCGGTCCAAGTACGTTCCGAAAGCGACGAAGCCGGCGTTGCCAGACGGAGCTCGGTATCGGGAAGCGAAGACGTCATCGATCAGAATGATCCAGGCGCGTGGCGCACGCCGACGACCGCGACAAGGAGTAGCCCCTTGCGCACCATGGCATCCACCGAACTCCCCCAACGGAACCAGCACCTACTTCAGTGGCCGGCGCGAAGCCACCAAAAAGAACGGTCCTTAAGGGGGGGCCTTCAACTTCTTCTGAGACACCGGAAAGTCGGCGGAGTCGTGTTGGCGTTGCACCAGCAGCCGGAGGTTGTCGGCTGCAGCCAAGGTCCGAATGGCTCGGCGCCACTCACCCGCGTTAGCGAGCGGCGCGAAATGCCAGTGTCGTCCACGTGACGCCCGCGACCGCATTAGCTTCCTGCAGCGACTGCTGGTCTTCGATCTGCAACTCGATGGCGAGCCCGTTGGCTTCCGCCTGAGCAACGGTCTCCACCGCAGTGACTGCGAAGATGCGTCGTCCGTACGGTACCGGCCCATGACGAATTTTCATGATGAGTAAGCCAGCGGGCGCGACAAGCCCGGCCACGCGTGCCATCGCGGCGGCGCGCTCATCAGCGTCGAGATGCATCCAAACAGCTGTGACCATGACGAGACCGAAGAGCTCGGTCACGCCGAGCGCGGCCAGCGCCGGAAGGCTGTCGTCAACCCAGGTGATCGCCGGCGATACGTGGAGACGCCGCCCGGCTTCGCGAAAGGCCGCTGTCGGCTCGACGGCGACAACCTGGTGACCCATTGCGGCGAGCCAGGCTGCATCGCGGCCCGAGCCGGCGCCGATATCGAGAACGCGCGTGGGCTTCGGGGGGAGTAGGTGCAGGATCGCGCCGTGGACCTCCGCGGGCACAACACCTTCGTAGCGCGCGATCAGCGCAGCGGCATTGTCAGCGTAAGCCTGCGACCCCGGCACAGCGTCATTCATGCCGATCACCCTGCCTCCAAACGAAAGAAGCGCGGCTCAGCGCCGCGCTTCTCAAGTTCTCTTCGTCGCGTCGCCGATGGCCTTACGCCTGAGGCTGCGGCTCCAGACCCGGATCGGGGCGCGGACGCGGCTTGCCGGCCGGCGGCACCGCAGAAGTGCGCGGACCGGACGGCTCGAGCACGGACTCGCGGTTCGGCTTCTTGCCGTTGATCAGATCGGTAATCTCGTCACCAGTCAGCGTTTCGTATTCGAGCAGACCCTTGGCCAGCGCTTCGAGGTCGGCGCGCTTCTCGGTGAGGATGCGTTCGGCCTCGTTGTAGCCTTCCGCGACCAGCCGCTTGATCTCGGCGTCGATCTTCTGAAGCGTCGCTTCCGATGCGTTCTGAGTGCGCGACACCGACATGCCGAGGAACACCTCGTCCTGGTTCTCGCCATAGGCGACGGTGCCGAGCTGATCGGAAAGGCCCCATCGCGTGACCATCATGCGGGCCAGCTTGGTGGCCTGCTCGATGTCGGACGCGGCACCCGAGGTCACCTTCTCGCGGCCGAAGATCATCTCTTCGGCGACACGGCCGCCCATCATGATGGCGAGGCGCGAGGTCATCTGCTCGAGCGACATCGACAGCTTGTCGCGCTCGGGCAGCTGCATGACCATGCCGAGCGCACGTCCGCGCGGGATGATGGTGGCCTTGTGGATCGGGTCGGTGGCCGGAACGTTCAGGCCGACGATGGCATGGCCGCCTTCGTGATAGGCGGTGAGGAGCTTCTCCTCCTCCGTCATCACCAGCGACTTGCGCTCGGCGCCCATCATCACCTTGTCCTTGGCGTCTTCGAACTCGGACTGGGTGACCATGCGCTTGTTGCGCCGCGCCGCCATCAGCGCCGCTTCGTTGACGAGGTTCATTAGGTCGGCGCCGGAGAAGCCCGGGGTGCCGCGCGCGATGTTCTTCAGGTTGATATCCGGCGCCAGCGGCACCTTGCGGACATGCACCTTGAGGATCTGCTCGCGGCCGACGACGTCCGGATTCGGCACCACGACCTGACGGTCGAAGCGGCCGGGACGCAGCAGCGCCGGATCGAGCACGTCGGGCCGGTTGGTGGCGGCGATCAGGATCACGCCCTCATTGGCCTCGAAGCCGTCCATCTCGACCAGCAGCTGGTTGAGGGTCTGCTCGCGCTCGTCATTGCCCCCGCCGAGGCCGGCGCCGCGATGACGGCCGACCGCGTCGATTTCGTCGATGAAGATGATGCACGGCGCGTTCTTCTTGGCCTGCTCGAACATGTCGCGGACACGGCTGGCGCCGACGCCGACGAACATTTCGACGAAGTCCGAACCCGAGATGGTGAAGAATGGCACGTTGGCTTCGCCGGCGACCGCACGCGCGATCAGCGTCTTACCGGTGCCGGGCGGGCCGACCAGCAACACGCCGCGCGGAATCCGGCCGCCGAGGCGCTGGAATTTGCCCGGATCTCGCAGGAATTCGACGATCTCCTGCAGATCCTGCTTGGCCTCGTCGACGCCGGCGACGTCTTCGAACGTCACGCGGCCGTGCGCCTCGGTCAGCATCTTGGCGCGCGACTTGCCGAAGCCCATCGCCTTGCCGGCGCCGCCCTGCATCTGCCGCGACAGGAAGATCCACACGCCGATCAGCGCGATGAACGGCAGCCAGGAGACCAGCAGCGACACGAACCACGGCACGTTGTCGCCCGGCGGCTTGGCGGTGATCGACACCTTGCCGTTGTACAGCCGGGTGACCAGCGTCGGATCGTTCGGCGCGTAGGTCGGAAGGTCGAGCCGTG
>NZ_BADD01000092.1 GCF_000333455.1 Rhodopseudomonas sp. B29 | reverse complement strand
CAATTCTTTGGGCAGCCGTGTGACTTTCTGCCCGTGCTGCAACGAACAGGCGGAGTGATAAGCGACAGTCAAATTGCCCTGCGGCTGCGACGGTGTCAGCTCGAGCGTCGCGATGTATTCGCTGATATCCTTGGCCAGCGCCGAGATCTTCTCGGCCGGCGCGGCGAACTCCGGATCCTCGCGCAGCATGTAGCCGTAGTCTTTGATGACGGTGCCGCAGCCGGAGGTCGTCACCAGAATGGCGTCGAGACCGCCGCGGGCCTGCTCCGCCAGCCACGCCTTGATGTTGGTGCGCGCGTAGTCGAGCGTGCGCGTGTCGCGGCCGAGATGATGGATCAGCGCGCCGCAGCAGGCCTCGTCGGCGGCCAGCACCACCTCGATGCCGTGACGGGTGAGCAGGTTGATGGCCGCCTTGTTGATCCGCGGCGCCAGCACCTGCTGGGCGCAGCCGTGCAGCAGCGCGACGCGGCCGCGGCGCGGTCCGACCGCCGGGAAAGTGGTGCCGGACGACGGCCCCGGCTCCGGCAGATGCTCGGGCGCCAGCGCCAGCATCGCCTTGATGCGGCGGAGCAAGGTCGGCCGTGCCGGGTCGTGCGAAGTCGGCAGCAAGGCCGCGAACGGCCGCACCATGCGCGCCGCCCACATGCCGAGCCGGAAGGCGCCGGGATGCGGCATCACCCAGGACAGCACCTCGCGGATCATCCTGTCGCCGAACGGCCGCGTGTAGTCCTTCTCGATGCGCACCCGCGCCTGATCGACCAGGTGCATGTAGTTCACGCCGGACGGGCAGGTCGTCATGCAGGCGAGGCACGACAGGCAGCGGTCGATGTGCTTGACCACCTCGGCGGTCGGCGGCTTGTCGCTCTCCAGCATCTCCTTGATCAGATAGATGCGGCCGCGCGGGCTATCGAGCTCGTCGCCGAGCAGCACATAGGTCGGGCAGGTCGCGGTGCAGAAGCCGCAATGCACGCAGGCGCGCAGGATCTTGTCGGCCTCCGCGATATCCGGATCGGCGAGCTGGGTCAGCGAAAATTCGGTCTTCATGTCGCGGGTCCTCGCGACATGCGGCCGCGATTGAGAATGTTGGTCGGATCGAAGCTGGACTTGACCCGGGCGCCGAGCGCCGCGAGCCCCTTCGGCTGCGGATGGAACACGTCGACGGCGCTTCGCACGTCGTCGCTGGCGCGCACCAGCGTGGCGTGACCGCCGATCGCGTCCACGCGCTGACGCAACGCTTTGGCATGGCCGTCGGTTGCTGGCGGCAGCGCCGCCCAGATCAGCCCGCCACCCCAATCGTAGATCACCTCGCCGCCGCTCTCGCGCGCGATCTGTTGACCGAAACCGCCACCCAATGCCGGCGGACAGACGATGCGCCACACCGGCCACAGCGCGCGCGGACCCGAGGCCGCGAACGGTGCGACGTCCCGCACCTCTCGCCACAGCGCCGCGGAGGCGTCGTCCTCGATCAGTTCGGCCGAGCCGTAGTCGGCCAGCGCGGTGCGCAGCGACTGCGCGCGATGCAACGCCGACGAGGTGATGCCCTCCAGCCGCAGCAGTGTCAGCGATTGATCGGACGCGGCGATATCTGCCAGCGCGCCGCCGGCCGTGCGCAGCGCCGAACCGGGCAGATGCGCGGCGCCGGAGACGTCGTAAGGTGAGCCGAGCGCATGGGTCATCGCCTTGTTGGCGGTGAGATCGTCGAGGCCGCGCAGCACCAGGGTGCGCTCGGCTTCCGGCCGCGGCGTCACCTTCAGCGTCGCCTCGGTCATCACCGCCAGCGTTCCAAACGAGCCGGCAAGCAGCTTGCACAGGTCGTAGCCGGTGACATTCTTCACCACCTTGCCGCCGGCCTTGAAGCTTTCGCCGAAGCCCGACACCGCATGGGCACCGAGCAGATGGTCGCGTGCGCCGCCGGCCTTGATGCGGCGCGGCCCGGCGAAGCCTGTGGCGATCATGCCGCCGATGGTGCCGAGCGCCGGCGAGGTGCCGAGCAGCACCGACGTGTCCATCGGCTCGAAGGCGAGCTGCTGGCCCTTGGCGTCGACCAACGACAGCACGTCGGCGAGCGGCGCGCCGGCCTGCACGGTGATGATCAGTTCATTCGGTTCGTAGGAGACGATCGCGTTCAACGCCGAGAGATCGAGCACCGCGTTAGTGGCCATCTTCTGGCCGACGCTGCGCTTGGTGCCATGCCCGACGATCTCGAGCGGCTGCTCGTTCGCGATCGCGGCCCGCACCACGTCCTCGACCTCCTGGGCGTCGCGTACTTTCAAGGGTGTCCACGATGGAAAATCGTCCTTCAGGTCGCCCTAACCTCCGTCATTGCGAGGAGGCGAAAGCCGACGAAGCAATCCAGCTCCGTGGCACGGGGCTGGATTGCTTCTCTTCGCTCGCAATGACGGTGAAGAGACTGTGCCACGTACATTCGAACAAAATACTCAGAACCGCGAAATATCCGGGAACGGCAACTGC
>NZ_BADD01000093.1 GCF_000333455.1 Rhodopseudomonas sp. B29 | reverse complement strand
AGCCGTATCCGACCCCGTCAGCGCCACGCCGAGCCAGCCGAGCAGCGTGCCGAAGAACGGGTACAGCACACCAGTGGCCGCGAAGGCGAGGCCGAGCGTGGCATCGACGCCGGACAGTCGCGTCAGCGTGCCGATCGCCAGCATCGCCGAGATGGTGATCAGCGAGATGGCGCAGACTTTGATCGTGCGGCCATACTCGACGATCATCTTGCCCGGCGAGACGCCCATCAGCAGGCCCGAGATGATCGCGGCGATCAGCATGCCGGTGCCGGTGAACGACAGATAGGTGAAGCCGAACACCGCGCCTTCCGGCGTCGGCTTGGCGGCGACCGGCGGCACCTTGTTGATCATCTGATGCAGCTCGGGCACCGGGTAGTTCCAGGTGAAGATCGAGTTTGCCCAGGTCTTGAAGGCGCCGTTGCCCCAGATCAGCATCACGACGCAGACGATGATCCACGGCAGCAGCGCGCCCCACAGCTGGCCACTGGTCAGCGGCGCGCGGCTCAGTTCCTTGGGCTGCGTCATCGTCGTCGCCGACTCGTCGCGGCCGCGCAGCTTCGGCGACAGCCACAGTTCGCGCGGCTGCCAGACCTTCAGGAACAGGATCAGCGAGCCCATCGAGATCAGCGAGGCGCCGATGTCGACGATCCACGGATTGATGTAGTTCGAGATGACGAACTGCGGCACTGCGAACGCAATGCCGGTGACCAGGATCGCAGGCCAGATCTGGATCATGCCGCGGAATCCCGCGAACGCCCAGATCAGCCAGAACGGCACCAGCAGCGAGAAGAACGGCAGCTGCCGGCCGACCATCGCGCCGAGCGTGTAGGGATCGAGTCCCGTCACCGAGGCGAGGCCCTGGATCGGGGTGCCGAGCGCGCCATAGGCGACCGGGGCGGTGTTGGCGATCAGCGACAGGCCGGAGGCGGCGAGCGGCGAGAAGCCGAGGCCGATCAGCACCGCGCCGGTGATCGCCACCGGCGTGCCGAAGCCGGATGCGCCTTCGAAGAACGCGCCGAACGCGAAGGCGATCAGTAGAAGTTGTAACCGCCGGTCGGTAGTGACGCCACCGATCGCGCGCTGCAAAAGTTCGAACCGGCCGGTCTCCACCGTCACCCGATAGAGGAAGATGACGTTGAGGACGATCCAGCCGATCGGGAAGAAGCCGGTGACGACGCCGAGTAGCGAAGCGCGGATCGACATGTTGGCCGGCATGGTGAACACGAAGATCGCGATCAGGTTGGCGATCACCAGTGCGATGATGGCCGCGAGATGCGCCTTGACCTTGCCGCTGGCGATCAGCACCAGCAGCGTCACCACCGGGATCGCGGCCGCGATCGTCGACAGCGCGGCATTGCCGAGCGGATTATAGATTTGATTCCACACGCCTCGTCCTCCCCAGGATGATTATTTCAGCCGGCCTCGAGGCCGGTTCGAACAGCTGAAGAGGGGGAGGTCGCGCCCGAAGCGGTGATCCGGACTCTCCCGGGATTCACAAACGCGCGAAGTCGGACAGCCCCCCTGCCCCGCTGGTTGCGTCATGCTAGGGTGCGACAACAGGGCGCGACAAGCCACCGTAGGTCATTCTACCTACAACTTTGGTCTAAAGTGCCGGGGTCCGCCCGGCGCTCCTCCTGGAGAGTTCCCTTGAACAATATCCGATCGACCCTGGCGACCGTCTGGCGGCTCGCCGTGCCGTACTTCAATTCCGACGACAAGCGGATGGGACGTGGCCTGCTCGCCGCCGTGGTCGTCATCGAACTGGCCGTGGTCGGACTGAGTGTGTTGTTCAATCGCTGGAACAACGTGTTCTACAATGCGCTGCAGGAGCGCAACTACCACGTCTTCGCCTATCAGCTTGGTTACTTCTGCTTCCTGGCGGCGATCTGGATCGCGCTGAAGGTCTATCAGCTCTATCTCAATCAGTGGCTGCAGATCCGCTGGCGCAAATGGATGACCGAGCGCTATCTCGGTGGCTGGCTGCACGATGCCAACCACTACCAGATGCAGCTCACCGGCGACGCCGCCGACAATCCCGATCAGCGTATCGCCGAGGACACGCAGATGTTCGTCGAGCGTACGCTGATCCTCGGCGTCGGCCTGCTCAACGCGGTGGTAACGTTGGCATCCTTCGTCGTGATCCTGTGGGGTCTCTCCAACGAAGCGCCGCTGCACGTGTTCGGCCGCGACATTCCCATTCCTGGCTATCTGGTGTGGGGTGCACTGGTTTACGCCGCCATCGGCACCGCGCTGACGCACTGGATCGGTTCGCCGCTGGTCGACCTGAACTTCCGACAGCAGCGGTTCGAGGCGGATTTCCGCTTCAACCTGGTGCGCGCCCGCGAGAATTCCGAGCAGATCGCGCTGCTGCGCGGCGAAGCGGCCGAGCGCGGCAAGCTGTCGTCGCGGTTCGGTTTCGTCGCCGAAAACTGGATGCGGATCATGACGCGGACCAAGCGGCTGACCGCCTTCACCGCCAGTTACTCGCAAGCCTCGGTCATCTTCCCCTACATCCTCGTGGCCCCGGCGTACTTCGCCGGCAAGGTGCAGCTCGGCGGCATGATGCAGACCGCGTCGGCCTTCAGCAGCGTGCAGGACTCGCTGTCGTTCTTCATCACCGCGTATCGTACGCTGGCGGAATGGCAGTCGGTCGTCGCCCGACTCGACGGCTTCGAACGCTCGATCGCGGGCGCGCACGCGGTGCGCACGACGTCCGCGGTCGAGCGCGTCGCGGCACCGGGCGAGACCGGCATCGACCTCAGCGACCTCAAGCTGACGCTGCCGGGCGGCGCGCCGCTGGTCGCAGCGCCCGATTTCTCGTTTCGCGACAAGGAGCGCACGCTGATCGTCGGGCCTTCGGGCTCGGGCAAGTCGACGCTGTTCAGGGCGATCGCCGGCATCTGGCCGTTCGGCTCCGGCTCGATCACCATCCCGGCCAATGCCAAGCTGATGACGCTGCCGCAGCGGCCGTATTTCCCGGTCGATACGCTGCAGGCCGCGATCGCCTATCCGGCCGAAGCCCATGCCTTCACTGCGGAGCAGGTCGCCGCCGCCATCCGCGACGTCGGCTTGCCGGCGCTGGCGGACCGGCTCGATGAGCACGGCCATTGGAACAGGACGCTGTCGCTCGGCGAGCAGCAACGCCTCGGCGTCGCCCGCGCGCTGCTGCACGCACCGCAATTCCTGTTCCTCGACGAAGCCACCGCCTCGCTCGACGAACCATCCGAGGCCGCGCTCTACCGGCTGCTGGAACGCAAGCTGCCCGACACGACCATCGTGTCGATCGGCCACCGCTCGACGCTCGAAGCCTTCCACCACCGCGACGCCATCCTCTCCCCCGCCGGCGATCGCTTCACGCTCGGCGAACGGGTGAAGGAGACCGAGCCGGCCCGGTGAAGCGCCGAGTGCGCTGACGGGCTGCAGTGTCGCTCTGCAAATTGCCGTCATCACCGGCGAAGCCGTCATCATCTGCGGAGGCGGGTGGCCCAGTATTCCAGAGCGGGCTTCCTCCGAGAACGACACTCGCTCGTCGTGGTGATTTGAACGTCCGAGTCGGCGTCGAAGCCTTCCGATCCGTTGCGGGCTGCCGCCAATCTCGGAGGCGGCAAGGCCTGCGCTGAGCGCGCTGGTCCCTGGGCTTAACCGCCGCCGCCTTTCGGGAACGAAAGGATGAAGCGGTCGCCTCAGGCCGCCAGCAGAGCGTCGCGGATCAGAGACTGATGAGCGCCCACCCCAGCCAACACGCCGTCCGCCGAAGCCAGGGTCGCGTTCTGCATCGGCCGCGCCGCGTCGCCCGCCGCAAACACCCCGGGCACGGTGGTGGCCTTCCAGGCATCAGTACGGATGATCGGCCCCATCGGCCCGTCGTCGAAGCCGCAGCCCAGCGTCTCCGCAAGCGGGCTGGCCATGCGCTGGATCGGAGCCACGAACAGGGCGCTCAGCGGTAGGGTGCGACCGTCCGCCAATTGAACCGCCTCGAGCTGGGGCGCACGGCCTAGCAAGGCCGACACTTCGCTGCACTCGATCGTCACACCGCGCGCGTCCAACAGGGCGCGCTGCTCATCGTCCGGCTCGAACCGACCTTGGGTGAAGAGGGTGGTAGGCCCCCAGTCGGGGATCATTGCGGCCTGATGAGCCGACATGGGATGGCTGGCCAGCACGCCGAGCGGCCGGTCGCGGTGTTCATAGCCATGGCAGTAGGGGCAGTGCAGCACGCTGGCGCCCCAGCGCTCCATCAGGCCCGGCAGGTCGGGCAGGATGTCGACGACACCGGTGGCCAACACCAGCCGCCGAGCCTGGACCTCGCGACCCTGGGCCATGGCGACGGTGAAGCCATCAGGGATGGCCTTGGCGTCCAGAACCTCGCCCTTGGCGATCTCGACTGTGGGATAGGCCAAGACCTGACAGGCGGCCTCGCGCAGGATCTGGGCCGGGGCCTTACCATCCTGGCCCAGGAAGCCGTGCGAGGCATCGGCGAAACGGTTCCGCGGCAGGCCGGCGTCGATCAGCAAGATCCGGCGGCGGGCCCGGGCCAATTGCATGGCGGCTGACAAGCCGGCGAAGCTGCCGCCGACAACGATAGCGTCAAGCATGATGATGATCCTTGGCGAGGGGGATTTTGGAGGTGTCGATGCTGCCGAACACGCTGGCCAGCGAGATCGCCGCCAGCCGACGAACAAGCAGGGCGCGGGCCTCGTCGACTGCGTCGTCGAGGGCGGCGTTGACCGCCTGCTCGACCAAACAGCCCGGCATTTCCTCGGCTTTGCCGAGCGCGATGATCGTCTCGTCCAACGCCTCCTGGACCTGCGCCAGACTGATGCTGGACAGGGCGCGGCCCAGCCGCCAGCCTCCGCCATGCCCCTTGGTCGATGCGACGATCCCGGCCTTACGCAGGCCCGCGAAGGTCCGGCGAATGACCACCGGATTGGTCCCTGCGCAGGCCGCCATCTCTTCGGAGGTCATAGGCGTGTCGCGCTGCGCCATGTGCAGCAGCACGTGGAGGGCAACGGAAAGACGACTGTCTCGCTTCATGTAACTATTTATGTTACATGAAATCGCGATCCACAAGAGGGCGAACAAAACATTCTTTGCCCATTCCCCTTGTCCGCCTTCTCGACGACGTCATGGACCGAACCGATGACGGCTTTGCATCCCGAACACGCGGCATGTCCGCTTTCGGCGCGAACAACCGATTTGCCGGTAACCGTCGTCATTTCCGGGCGTGTAGGCGCAGACGCGGCACAGAATGGGCGCACTGGGATACTGGGGCGCCCGCCTGCGCGGGCGATGACGAGGGAGAAGGCAGCGGCCCCGCGATATTGGCTGCATCGATCGCGCACCAACAAACGTCATCAGCCGCAAACAAAAAGGGCGGCAGATCGCTCTGCCGCCCTTCAGCCCCCAGAAAGGGAAGTCTTACTTGATGTTGCTCATCAGCGTCACGTCAGCCGAGAGCTTGGCGATGAACGTGGAGCCGCACCACTTGGAGCCGACACCGGTCGGGTTGATGGCCGAGAAACTGCCATTCGCGGTCGCCGTGTAGTCGCTGGTGAACGCGTTGCAGTTCGCCTTCGACAGGTCGGTGTCCGAGTAGCGCAGGTCGAGCGTGAACACCTTGTAGGTGAAGCCGACGCCGATGTTCCAGGTGTTGTAGTCCTTGTACTTGATGCCAGTCGGAGAAGCCGGGACGCCGTAGAAGGAGTCCGACGTACCGAACCACTGATGGCCGTACTCGCCGGAGATGTACATGCCGACGCCGCTGGCGCCGAACACGGTGCCGGGCGCGGTGAACTTGCCGGTGACCGACGCGTAGTTGCCCCAGGCGCCGGTGTTCAGGAAGTTCGGGGAGTAGTATTCGTTGGCGCCGAACGCGAACATGTCGTTCACGGTCCACATCACCTTGGCGTAACCTTCGTAGAAGCTCGCGTCCTTCTTCATCACGTTGCCGTTGAGAAGGGCGTTGGCGGCGCACTGGGCGCTGAGCGGGTTGCCGGCAGCGTCGGCGGCGGCACCGTAGTAGCAGGTTCCACCCGGATACAGATAGCCGAACACACCGAAGTCGAAGGCGAAGGCGCCGAAGGTCGGGCGGATACCGCCGTAGATGTCGACTTCAGCAGCGGCGCGATTCGGGAACGAGATGCTCTCCCAGGAGGTACCGACGTAGAGCTGCAGGTCCTTGGTGACGTTGTAGCGCGGCTCGAAATAGGCGGTCGCCGACGGATTGTGGTTCGACTGGGTGATACCGCGGAACACGTAGTCGCTCATGATACCGGCGCCGAAGGCGACGTCCCACGGATCGAACGCCACAACCGGCGGAGCCTTGGTATAGACCTTGGTGGCCAGGTCAGCCGCCTGAGCCGAACCGGCGCCAACTGCGAGCACCGCCGCGAGCGACAAGATTGTTTTCTTCATGTGGATCCCCATCAACAAAAATTCAGCCCAACCCAGGTCCGAGAGTTCAAAATAGACCTGCTTAATCCGTTCACACGACTGTGCGACTACGGGGGCAAACGATGAAGCAAAAAACACAAGCAACTGCCGACTTTTTGTGCAACATCGCACAGTTCGGGCCCAGTTGTCGGCGAGTGTTGCAAGAACACCACTACTTTGCGACTCCCTGTCGGAGTTATTCCCAGTAACAAGCCGGGCCGGCAACACCTTGGTCGTAGCCCGACGTTGCTACGCGCGCAGCCTCGAAATCCTGCAACGATTGATTCGCACCAGGCAGGAATTGCCACCGCGAGTCGAGCCGCTGGCACCGCGGCCGGCGCCAGTCGCGACCCCAAGCCGTCTCACCCGAACTCAGGCACCGAACGCAACGAAGCCGCGGCTTGAGGCCGCGGCTTCGTCAACTCTGCAGCAATGCGTCGGGCAGGCCGGCTCAGAATCGGTTGTGCGAGTCGCCCTCTTCCTCGGAAGGCTCTGAGGACTCGATCGAACCGGATTCGTCCTCGACCGATTCCTCGGGAGCCGAGGCCTCCCGCTCGTCGGACCAGGTCTTGGAGTCTTCCACCGACTCTGACCGGACCGGTTCAGCCGCTTCGGGTTCGGCGATGGGCTCCGGTGCGGCAGCAGCCTCGGGCTCGCCGACTTCGGCCGCGGGCGCTTCCGGTTCGGGGGCAGGTGCCGGGGCTTTCTTCACCCGCGGCGCGCGTGGCTTACGCGGCCTGGCGGCGACCGGCTCGGCAACCGGCGGAGCGGCAGTCTCGACGATCTCCGGCTCGGGCGCCGACGCCGGCTGAGCCGCAACGGGCTTCTTGCGCGGCGCCTTCAGCGGAGCTTTGGCGACGGGGCTCTTGGCGGGCGAAGTCTTGGTGGGAGGGGTCTTGGCGGGAGAGGTCGTGGTGACGGGCGCCTTCGGCTTCGCGATCGCCTTGGCGGGGCTGACCGCCTTTTTAGCCGGCGCTTTGCTGACTACCGTCTTTTTCGCGAGTGTCTTCTTTGCAGGTGTCTTTTTGGCGGGAGTTTTCTTGGCCGACGCCTTTTTGGCGGGAGACTTCTTGGAAGATGACTTCTTGGAAAAAAACCTTGCGGCCTTTCTTCGCTGAAGCCTTCTTGCCCGCCTTCA
>NZ_BADD01000094.1 GCF_000333455.1 Rhodopseudomonas sp. B29 | reverse complement strand
ACATCCTTGCCGGACGTCTTGAAATGGTGGGCGTGGTTCGGGGGCGGTGGCCGGGAGTCCGGTCGCGGCGGGGTTAGTTCCCCGCCGGTTTTGTCTTGTCATCGTCGAGGCCGAGCGTACGGCCGGGGAAGCCGGCGGTGTCGAAATAGCGCTGGGTGCCGACGCGCTGCAGGTTCAGCACGGTGCTCAGACCCTCGGCTTCTTCCGATTTGACCGTTTCCTTCGTGGCTTCCGGCACCGCGCCGTTTGGCTCGCAAAGGCTTTCGAGTGCGCTGGCGCGGGCGATCCGCAAGGCCGGCGGAGACGTGCTGCTGCGCCGCTCGGTGACCGGCATCGAGATCACAGAAGGCGCGCATCGCGTCACCCACTCGGCACGCGACGGCAGCGATCCTCAGAGCGTCGAGGCAACGCGACTGATCGGCAACGCTGCCCCGGCGGCGCTGGCGACTTTGATGCCGGAGGCCGACGCGGAGCGGCTGACTGCCAACTACTCGGCCCGCGGGCCGTCGCTCTCCCTGTTCGCCCTGAGTCTCGGGCTGGCGCGACCGGCGCAGGAATTCGGCCTCTCGAGCTACGTTACTCAGGTCTTGCCAGGTTGGATGACGACGCTGAGCAGCTACGCGCAGGGCAAGACCGTGATGGCGGACGAACCGGGCGACCAGATGCCGCCGCTGGCGATCGCCAACTACGCAGCCATCGACTCCGGCGTGCCGTCGCCGCCGCACGTGCTCTCGGTGGTCGGGCCGGACATGGTGGCGAATTGGGACGGGCTCGATCAGGACGGCTACCGCGCCAAGCGCGCGCGCTGGCAGCAGGCGATCATCGATCATCTCGACGCACATTTTCCCGGCCTCGCCGGCGCCGTGACGGCCGCCTCGTTCAACACCGCGCTGTCGGTGCGGCAATATCTCGGCGTCCCCGAAGGCGCCGTCTACGGCTTCGCACCGACGCCGCCGCGAGACGGCGACACGACCTATCGCTCGCCGCGCACCGCATTGCCTGGCCTCTATCTCGCCTCGGCCTGGTCCGGCATCGGCGGCTACAACGGCGCGATCCAGGCCGCGGAAGTCTGCGCGGATATGATTTTGAGCGAAGGCTGAGATTTCGGATTACATGCAGCGGTCTTCGTCGCGAGACCACGCAAGTACCACGGCCCGTGCGGTGTCGGCCATCGCAAGACCTATCGTTCGTCATTCCGGGGCGCGCGAAGCGCGAACCCGGAATCTATACTCCCTGTATTCGCGGTGAAGCACAGTCGTTGTTACGCCGCGCCCAATATCAAGTACAGGGAGTATGGATTCCGGGTTCGCTCACTGCGTGAGCGCCCCGGAATGACGAAAGATGGGTTGTTTGCGAGAACTATCACCACGTCATTGCGAGGAGCGTAGCGACGAAGCAATCCAGCTCCGTTCACTGGGCTGGATTGCTTCGCGGAGCCTGTGCCCGGACGGCGCAAAGCGCCGATCCGGGTGCTCGCAATGACAGGAAGAGGTCTCACTCTAGTTACTATTGATCCGGAACCGCAGCGGCTGGCTGCCGGTGAAGCTGACGAGATCCCCCTGCCGCGTCCAATTCGTCGCGGCCGCCAGCGCGGCCACCAACGCGTCGTCGGCCTGGGCGCGGTCGGGTGGGCAGTTGCGGTCTTCCAACGGGCCGGGGACGAAGATCACGGTGTTGCCGGCGACCGAGAATTGTCCGCTGCCGCTCTTGCACCACAGCTCGAGCCGCGCCTCGCCTTTATCCCCGATCTCGACCGAAGGGATGCGCTTCGAACCAGGCTTGGGCGGGGCGTCGAGCGTCATTTCGAGACCGAACGGAAAGTCGCTGCCGGATTGCGCCATCGCCAAATCGGCCATCGGGACCGCCAGCATCGCCGCCGCAGCGGCGAGCGTCATCATCGCCTGGAAACGCATCACGCCTCGCTCGTTTCGAATCGCCGGTTGTCTAACGCAATCGGCGGCCGCTTGGCCAGACGCGCAAAAAGCAAAACCCCGCGGCGCGCGCCGCGGGGGTTCGCAAGACGATGGATCAGGCCGCTATTTCAGCACCATCGCGGTGAACGGATAGACGTAGGCCTGCAGCATGACCAGCACGCCGACCAGACATGCCAGTGAGATCGAGTGCAGGAACACGTAACGCAGGATGCTGCCTTCGTGGCCGTACCAATTGGTGGCAGTCGAGGCGAC
>NZ_BADD01000095.1 GCF_000333455.1 Rhodopseudomonas sp. B29 | reverse complement strand
CTCGGCCTGTTCTACCGGCTGGCGCCGATCGTGTTCATGGGCGGCTCGCTGGTGCCGCACGGCGGCCAGAACCCGATCGAGGCGGTGAAGCTCGGCGCCGCCATCGTGCACGGGCCGCACGTCTCGAATTTCACCGACATCTATCGCGCCCTCGACGACGAAGGCGGCGCTGCCCAGGCCGACAGCACAGAGATGCTGGTGCGCCGCCTCGGGCTGCTTCTGTCAGACCAGAACGCGCGGTCGAGTTCGGTCGCCGCCGCGACGCGCGTGGTCGAACGGCTCGGCGGTGCGCTCGACCGCACGGTCGCGGCGCTCGAGCCTTATCTGCTGCAGTTGCAGATCGAACAAGGCGCTGCCAATGCGTGAGCCGCGCTTCTGGCAGGCTCGCTTTTCTCCGTCGTCCTTGCTGCTGCTGCCATTCGCCGTGATCTACGGCCAGATCGCCGCCGGGCGCATGCAACAGGACGGCATCGAAGCCGGCGTGCCGGTGATCTGCGTCGGCAACTATCACATGGGCGGCGCCGGCAAGACGCCGACCACGCTGGCGCTGGTCGAGTTGCTGCGCCGGCTCGGCGAAACCCCGGTCGTGCTGAGCCGCGGCTACGGTGGCCGCCTGCATGGGCCGATCGAAGTCGATCCGGCGAGCCACAGCGCGGCTGATGTCGGTGACGAGCCGCTGATGATGTCGACGCGCGTGCCCGTCGTGGTGGCGCGCGAGCGCATCGACGGCGCTGCGCTGGCCCGCGCCCGTGGCGCCAGCGTCATCGTGATGGACGACGGCTTCCAGAACCCGGCGCTGATCAAACATTTGTCGCTGATCGTCATCGACGCGCGGCGTGGCCTCGGCAACGGCCGCGGCTTTCCCGCCGGTCCGCTGCGGGCACCGCTGCGCTTGCAGATCGAACGCACCGACGCGCTGGTGGTGATCGGCGACGGACATGCGGCGGATGAAATCGCGGCGCGTGTCACAGACCAGGGCGGCGCCGTGCTACGCGCGCGCCTCGTGCCTGACGCGGCGACGCTGGAGGCGCTGCGCGGCCGCCGCGTCCTCGCCTTCGCAGGGATCGGCGATCCGACCAAGTTCTTCACGACGCTTCGCGACGGCGGCGTCGACGTCGTAACCGAAGGCGCCTTCGCCGATCACCATGCGTTTACAGCGGACGAAGTGCAGCAGCTCGCCGCGATCGCCAAGCGCGATCAGCTCACGCTCGTCACCACCGAAAAAGATCTCGCCCGCCTCGGCGCCGCTACGTCAACGCTGGGCGCGGACGTGATGACGCTACCGGTGAGCCTGAGCTTCGATGATGAAGCCACGTTGCGGTTATTGCTGCTCGACCGCATCAACAAAGTGCGGGCGAAGACGTAGTCCATCCGAAATTCCTCGTCATTGCGAGCCGAAGGCGAAGCAATCCAGCGCCGAGTACGTAGCTGGATTGCTTCGTCGCTCCGCTCCTCGCAACGACGGCTTGGCAGGGCTCGCGCTTAAAGAATGCCTACTCGCTCTTCTTCAACGACTGAGTCGTCATCCGGAGGTGCGAGCGCAGCGAGCCTCGAAGGATGCGGCTGCGCGTGCGGTGAAAGCCTCGGGTGCCTGTGGCCCATCCTTCGAGGCGAGCCCTTCGGGCTCGCACCTCAGGATGACGATGGGCTTTGGCAGAGTACCGCCTGAAATTACGTCATTGCGAGCGTAGCGAAGCAATCCAGCTCCGTGCACTCAACTGGATTGCTTGGTCGCTGCGCTCCTCGCAATGACGATGCAGCTCAGCCCCGCGCCTTCAGCGCTTCGGGATGATGCCGCTGCAACACCGCATCGGGAGTGGCGTAGGCCTCTTTGAGGTCGACGCTCCAATACTTCAGCTCGTCGAGCGGGATCTGCACGCCGGTGACGGCGCAGCGGACCCAGGTGCCGGGCGAGATTACCCGGAAGTCGCCATCGAGATATTGCACCTGGGCTTCGCCCGAGCCCGACGGGCCGAATTTATTGAGCACGGCTTGATCTCCTACCGCGGCCCCGGCGATCGACCGGCCGAGAACGCGCAAACACCGGTCCAAGAGATAGGCCGAATGCGCCGCCTTGCAAACCACCGAGTTGTGATGAATCGCGATTGCCGTGCATGGTAGTTTTCGAAACACCGGCCAGTTGCCGCCGCGGCGGGAATCCAGCGACCGAAATTCGCCTCGACCAAGACCCGGACTTCTACGATGTCCCCCAAATTGCTTCTGCCGATCGTGGCCGTGCTGCTGTCCGCCGCCGCGGCGATCGCCCAGCCGACCCTGACCGCAGTCAAAGCGACAAAGCCAGCGATGCAAGCGGCATCGGCGCTCGATGTCGAGATGGTCGATCTGCCCCGACAGGGCGGCGTGCTGCACGCGGCGCTGTACAAGCCGAGCGGCGACGGTCCGTTTCCCGCGGTCATTGCGCTGCACGGCTGCGATGGTCTCGGCGAACCGGTGAAGCGCCGCTATGCCGAATGGGCGGCGCGGCTGGTGCATTCCGGCCACGCGGTGCTGTGGCCGGACAGCTACGGCTCACGCGATATCGGTCCGCAATGCCACGCGAAGACCCGCCGCGTGCTGGCACGGCGCGAGCGGCTGGCCGATATCCTCACCGCCCGGCATTGGCTGGCAGAGCAGCCGTTCGTCATGCGCGAGCGAATCGGCCTGATCGGCTGGGACAACGGCGCCAGCGCCCTGCTCTGGGCGGTGCGGCCGCAGCTGATGCTCGCCAAAGGCGATCCCGACTTCCGCTCTGCCGTGGCGTTCTATCCGGACTGCCGGCTGTCATCGCGCTCAGGCTGGAGCGCGCGGACGCCGACGCTGGTGCTGATCGGCGGCAGCGACGACATCTCGTCGCCGCCGGCCTGCCGCGCCATGGTGGACGGCGCTCATGGCCGCAGCGCATTGGCGCAGCTCGTGGTCTATCCCGGCGCTTATCACGGCTTCGACATTCCCGAGGTGCCGCTGCATCTAACCAGCGCCGATCCGACCGAGCCCGGCCGCGGCCATATCGGCTCCGATCCGGCCGCCCGCCGCGACGCCGAGAAGCGCGTCGCGCATTGGCTGGGGCGGTGACGCTCGTCGCGCCAGCTGTTACTTGCCGCCGGTGACGTCGAGAAACGTATTGGTCACGAACGAGGCTTCGTCGCTGGCCAGCCATAGGATTCCGCGGGCGACTTCCTCGGGCTGACCGCCCCGCCCCATCGGGATCGTGTCTTTCACGCGATCGACCCGGCCCGGCTCACCGCCGCTGGCGTGCATGTCGGTGTAGATGTGGCCCGGGCGTACGCAGGCGACGCGGATGCCTTCGCGCGCCACTTCCTTGGCCAGACCGATCGTGAAGGTTTCGAGCGCGCCTTTGGAGGCTGCGTAGTCGACATATTCGTTGGGACTGCCGAGGCGAGCCGAGGCCGACGAGACGTTGATGATCACGCCGCCACGGCCGCCGTGACGATGCGACATTCGCCGGACCGCCTGCTGCGCGCACAGCATCGGGCCGATGCTGTTGACGGCAAAGATGCGCTGCATGCGCTCGAAGCCGAGATCCTCCAGCCGCGACTGCCGCATCAACATCGCGGCGTTGTTCACCAGCACGTCGATGCGTCCGAACTCCCGATCGATCGTGGCGAACAACGCGGCCACCTGCTCCGGGTCGGCGCTGTCGGCACGAACGGCCAGAGCGCGGCCGCCGGCGGCCTCGATATCCGCCACGACCGAAGCCGCGGCTGTCTGGTCGGAAACGTAACTAATCACGACGTCGTAGCCGCGAGCGGCAGCGAGGCGCGCGGCCGCGGCGCCGACGCCGCGGCTTCCACCGGTGATCAGAAACAGCGGAGCCTGAGAGTCAGTTGTCATGAGCCAATCTCGCTAGTGTGGAATAAAGCAGGAGGACGTCGTCACGTTGCGGTGGCACACGATGGACCAGGGCTACGCAGATACGGCCTCAGCATCATGACAAGCGGCACGATCAGCGCCGCTGTCGTGGCCGTCGCCAGCATGCCGGTGGTCTGGCTGGTGTGATCGCCGATGGCGCCGTAGATAATCGGTGCGACGCCGCCCGAACTGATGACGCTGGTGTAGAACACCGCGAAAGCGCGCCCGGTGTTTCCCGTCGTGAGTTCGGGCACCGTGCCGTACAGCACCGAAGAGGTGCCGTTGAGCACGATGCCGAGCAGCGGCAGCAGCACCAGCGTCGCCGGCAGAGGCGTGATCAGCGTTGCGGCGATCAGCACCGCGGTGGCGGCTTCGGTGACGACGACGCTGCCGACGACGCCGAAGCGTTCGCCGAGCCAGCCGCAGACCGCCTTGCCGAACGCGCCACCGATGAACAGCAGCGCCAAGGCGAGGCCGACGACCGGCGAGTCGCCGTGCTGCGTATGGATGAGGAAGGGCAGAAACAGCAGATAGCCCATGCGCGTCGCGGTATCGAGCGCACCGATAATCGTGAGGATGACGAAACCACCGCGCCCTTCGCCCGCCCGCGTCGGCTTTGCTTCCACCGACGCGACTCGCGTTGGCGCCAGCCGCATCAGCGCCGCAGCCGTGACGACGCCGAGCGCCGCCATCAGCGCCATGATCGGCCGCCACGCCAGCAGCGGTAGCAGCACGGCAACGAGCGCCGGCAGCATCGCTTTTCCCAGGTCACCAGAGAAATTGTAGATGCCGAGCGGCCGCCGCGCGTTTTCACCGTAGCTATCGGTGACCAGCAGCGAACCGCGCGGATGCTGGATGCTCGACCCCACGCCGGCGAGCAGCAGGCCGAGGCACAGACCGGCGAAGCCGAACGGCAGCGCGATGATCAGAAGGCCGGCCGCCGCCACAAGCGTCGACAGCACCAGCGCGGCCCGCGACGACAGGCTGCGGAGCGCCCGGTCGGCCGGAATCTGAAGGCCACCCATCGTCCCGGAATACAGCGCCCGGATGACGGCGAGCTCGGCGTAGGACAGTCCGAATTGGGCCTGCCAGACCGGCAGGAAGGCGTACAGCGCGTCGGTGTAGCCGTCGTGCAGGGCGTGGGCCGTGCACGCGGCTATCAACCCGCGGCGATCGCCCTGCGGTGCCGGAATACTCTGCGCCGCGTCGATGGGTGTGGCGATCTGCATGGCTGGCTTCATGACGGCCATAGACTAATCTGTGATTTTCTGGAGAATAGACAGGTACTTCTCACGTAACCCGTCAGCTTTTCTCACGAGTTAGATGCGCTCTGCCCTTCCATTGAATGCTCTGCGGGTCTTTGAAGTCGCCGCCCGGACCGGGAGCTATGCGGCTGCAGCAGCCGAACTCGGGCTGACACATGGCGCAGTCAGCCGTCAGATCGCCATCCTGGAGGACTGGCTCGGCCAACGGCTGTTCGCCCGTGCCGGTCGCCGCATGGTGGCGACACCGATCGCCAGCGTGTTCGCCGCCGAGGTACGACTGTCGTTCGACCGCATGGTCGCGGCGGCCGAGGCCTGCGGCCGGCCCGGCACGCGGCGCATCCTGCGTGTCAGCGCGCCGACCAGCCTGGCGATGCGCTGGCTGATTCCAAGGCTGGACCGCTTCCACGCGGCGCATCCGCAGATCGAGGTGGCGGTGACGACGGTGTCAACCGTGCAGGAGGAACTACGCGGCGGCTTCGACGTCGCGATCCGCCACGGCAAAGCCGGCGAAGGCGCCTGGCCGAATTTTCGCGTGCGGCCGCTGATCGACGACGTCGATACCCTGATCATGAGCCCGGCCCTGTTCGCACGGCAGCCAGTGCGGACGCCGGCCGACGTCGAGGCGCATGTCTGGCTGTCCAGCGAAACCCGACCGGGCGACTGGATCGACTGGCTCGAAGCCGCCGGGCTGTCGCATCTGGTCGGACGGCCCCGGCGCGTGTTCGACCATTTCTTCGTGACGCGGCAGGCGGTCGAGGACGGTCTTGGCCTCGGCATCGGCCCGTTGCCGATGCTCGACATCGATATCGCGGCGGGCCGGCTGATCACGCCGTTCCCCGATATACGCGTTCGCCGCACCGGCTATGTGGCGTTGACGGCGCACAATGCCGAGAAGACTGGACCGCTGCCGACGTTTCTCGCTTGGCTGTCAGAGGAAAAGCCGGGCCGCCGCTTAGAACAGCGAGCCCTGATCCACCGCTTTGGGCGTCCGCTTTGGCGCCGACTTGTGGACGACCGAGGGCTTGTCGGTCGCGGCGCCCGGCGGGCGCTCACCGTCCGCCGTGACGCCGACGCGGCCGTCGGCGAATTCCACGTTCAGCCGCGCGCCGGCGCCGACCGCGGCGGCAGCATGGACGGAACGGCCTTCGGCATCACGCACCAGCGCAAAGCCACGCGCGAGCACGCCACGATAGGACAGCGCGGTAAGTAGTTTTGCACTCGAGTCGAGCCGCGCCTGACGGCGATCGAGCAGCGTCACCAGCGCGCGGCGGGCGCGCTCGGCGAGACGCTGCAGGCGCTCCTGCTCGCGCGCGATGCGCATGCGCTGGGCCTGCTGATTTGCGAGCTTCGAGGCCTGAAGCCTTACTGCCAATCCCTCGAAACGTTCGCGGCGATGGCGCAGCGTGGCGCGGGCGCAGCGCTGCAGCTGCGTGCCTGATACTTCAAGGCGATGGGCGCTGTGGCTGACCTGGGCGCGCAGCACTTTCAGCGTCATGCCGGCCGCAGCCTGCGCGAAACGGCGGTGATGCGCATGCGTGTTGGCGCGCAGCGCGCGCGGCAGCGACGACGACGCGCCGTCGAGCCGTTGCCGCGGCAGCGCCAGCAGCTCACTCGCCGACGGCAGCGCCCGGGTGGCGGCGCGGAGTTCGTTGCGGCGGAAATCCTGGCCGCGCGACCAGCACGACAGCATCCGCCGCGCGTAACCCTGCACTTCGACGAACAGATCGGCGCGGACCGGCACGGCCATCTCGGCGGCCGCGGTCGGGGTCGGCGCGCGCTTGTCGGCGGCGAAATCGATCAGCGTCACGTCGGTTTCGTGGCCGACCGCGGAGATCAGCGGGATCATGCTGTCGGCCGCGGCGCGAACCACGATCTCCTCGTTGAACGACCACAGATCTTCCAGCGAGCCGCCGCCACGCGCGACGATCAGCAGCTCGGGCTGCGGGATCGGGCCGCCGGGCTCGAGCGCGTTGAAGCCGCGGATCGCGGCGGCGATCTGCTCGGCGGAGCCTTCGCCCTGCACCCGCACCGGCCACACCAGCACGCGGCGCGGAAAGCGGTCTTCGAGCCGATGCAAAATATCGCGGATCACAGCGCCGGTCGGCGAGGTGACGACACCGATGACTTCGGGCAGATACGGCAACAGCTGCTTGCGCGCCTCGTCGAACAGGCCTTCGGCGGCGAGCTTCTTCTTGCGCTCTTCCATCAAGGCCATCAGCGCGCCGACGCCGGCGGGCTCCAGCGACTCGATGACGATCTGATACTTCGACGAGCCCGGATAGGTGGTGAGCTTGCCGGTGGCGATGACCTCGAGGCCCTCCTGCGGCTTGAACCGCATCCGCCCGGCGACGCCCTTCCAGATCACCGCTTCGATCTTGGCGCTCTCGTCCTTCAGGGCGAAGTAGCAGTGCCCGGACGAATGCGGCCCGCGAAAGCCCGAAATCTCGCCGCGGACCCGGACATGCCCATAGGCGTCCTCGACCGTCCGCTTCAGCGCCTGCGACAGCTCCGAGACGGTGAATTCGGCGGTGTTGGACAGGGTTTCGGGGGCGAGCAGGCGGGCCATGCGATTCGATATCCTGGTTCGCCGGCAAGTTAGGGAATTGTGCCCCGGCCGCCAATCAAGCGTTGCGGACGTTTATACTCTATGATACAGAGTTCTCTATAAACAAATGAAACAGGAGGCTGGGATGGCTGTCGCTCGGACAATGCTGCGCATCGGGGTCTACGCTATGAGCGGGGTCGGACTGGCGGCGATTGCCGTGGCCGCCGCGATCACGGTGCCGGTGACGGCGCCGCCTCCCCTGGCCTCGATCGACAATGGCGCCCGCGCGGTCAATCGCAGCGGGATGCCGGCGCTGTCGCGGTTTCAGGCACGCGACGGCACCGAGCTGGCCTATCGCCGCTACAAGCCGCAGAAGGACGGCGTCCGCGAGGTGGCGATCGTCATTCACGGCTCGGCGGGCTCCAGCATCGCGGTGCATGCGCTGGCGCAGGCCCTGGCGGCGCGCGGCGTCGAGACCTTCGCGCCTGACATTCGCGGCCACGGCGGCTCCGGCACTCGCGGCGACATCGGCCATCGCGGCCAGCTCGCCGACGATTTCGCTGACCTCGTGGCGATGGTGCAGGCGGCGCGTCCGGGCGCGCCGCTGGTGCTGCTCGGCCATTCCTCCGGCGGCGGCTTCGCGCTGCGGATGGCGGGCTCGCCGGTCGGCCGGGCCTTCGCCCGCACCGTGCTGCTGGCGCCGTATCTCGGCTACCGCGAGGCAACCAACCGGCCGGGCAGCGGCGGCTGGGCGGCCCCCGACATGCCGCGCATCGTAGCTTTGCAGCTGCTGCAAAGCGCCGGCATCGCCTGCTGCGACCAGCTTCCCGTGATCGCCTTTGCGGTGCCGCCGGGGTCGGAGAAGTACGTCACCACGGCCTATTCGTTCCGGCTGCTGACCGGCTTTGGACCGAGCCGCGATTTCCGCTCCGACCTCGCCGGCGCCACCAGTCCGATCACCGCGATGATCGGCGCGGCCGATGAACTGATGCAGCCGGAGAACTACCAATCCACGCTGGGCGAGCGCGTCCAGGTCAAGCTGCTGCCGGGTGTCGATCACATGGGTATCGTCGCCGATCCGGCTGCGCTGTCGAGCATCGCCGATGTGGTGGTCGGCGCCGGAGCCGGCACGTGAGCAACATCGACGCCAAGCAGGCCGCAGAGGCGCTGTCGGATATCGAGGCGATCGTCCGGCGCGTCCGCCAGTCGCGGATCTACGACCTCACCAGCCTGATCCTGATGCAATGGGGCGCGCTGGTGTTGGCCGGTTACATCGTTTCCTATCTGTGGCCGCGCGCCGCCGGTTGGGTCTGGATCGCCGTCAACGTCGTCGGCGTCGCCGGCACCTTCGCCGTCGGGACGTTGGTACGCCGGCGCAGCGCCGTCGGATTCGACGCCCGCATTCCACTCGCGCTGCTGCTGTTTCTCGCGTTCGGTTATCTCAACTGCTACCTTGGTCATTTCGGACCGCGCGAGCTCGGCGTGTTCTGGCCGATCTACTTCATGACCGTCTACAGCATCGCCGGCCTGTGGGTCGGCCGCGCCTTCGTGATCATCGGCGTCGCCATCATTGCGCTGACGCTGATCGGCGACGTCTTCGTCGGCGATTGGTTCGAACTGTGGATGGCGGCCGTCAATGGCGGCGGCCTCATCCTCGGCGGCCTGTGGATGCGTCGGGACTGATCATGGCCGAGCTCGACGACATCATTCACCAGCCGCTGCGGCTGAAGATCATGGCGGCGCTGAACGCACTGCCGGAAGGCCAAGGCCTCGAATTCGTTCGCCTGAAGAAACTCACCGGCGCCACCGACGGCAATCTCGGCGCCCATATCGAGACGCTGGCGCGCGCCGCTTACGTCACCGTCGACAAGGCCTTCGTCGGCAAGAAGCCGCAGACCACGGTGACGGCGACGGCGTCGGGACGCGGTGCATTCGCCCGCCACGTCGCCAGCCTGCGCGAAATTATCGCCGGGGTGCCACCCGCGGAGACCTGACATATCCACATTGCGGCCCTGCCCGCGTTTCCTTGGCGCGGCCGCGTGGTAAACCTCGGCCAACAACAGGCTGCGGGCGGTCAGGCATCGATGAACATTCTGCTTCTGGGTTCGGGCGGGCGCGAACACGCGCTGGCGTGGAAGATCGCGGCGTCGCCGCTGGTGACCAAGCTATATTGCGCGCCGGGTAACGCCGGCATCGCCAAGGAAGCGACCTGCGTGGCGCTCGATGTCGCCGACCATGCGGCGGTGATCGCGTTCTGCAAGGCCAACGCGATCGACTTCGTCGTGGTCGGGCCCGAGGCGCCGCTCGCCGCCGGCATCGTCGACGATCTCGCCGCGGCCGGCATCAGGGCTTTCGGACCGAGCAGGAAGGCGGCGCAGCTCGAGGGCTCCAAGGGCTTCACCAAGGACCTGTGCAAGGCCCACGATATTCCGACCGCCGCCTATGAGCGCTTCAGCGATCCGGACGAGGCCAAGGCTTATATCCGCGTCCAGGGCGCGCCGATCGTGGTGAAGGCCGACGGCCTCGCCGCCG
Source organism: Rhodopseudomonas sp. B29 (assembly GCF_000333455.1). Taxonomy (GTDB): domain Bacteria; phylum Pseudomonadota; class Alphaproteobacteria; order Rhizobiales; family Xanthobacteraceae; genus Rhodopseudomonas. The sequence goes on along the minus strand of NZ_BADD01000095.1, from coordinate 9,817 downwards.
GCAAGGGCGTCGTCGTGGCGATGACGCTGAAAGAGGCCGAGGACGCTGTCGACATGATGTTCGGCGGCTCGCTCGGCTCGGCCGGCGTCGAAGTCGTGGTCGAGGATTTTCTGGTCGGCGAAGAGGCCTCGTTCTTCGTGCTGTGCGACGGCGACCACGCGCTGCCTCTCGCCACCGCCCAGGACCACAAGCGCGCCTATGACGGCGACAAGGGACCCAACACCGGCGGCATGGGCGCCTACTCGCCGGCGCCGGTGATGACCGACGCGATTTGCAAGCAGGCGATGAATCGCATCATCACGCCGACGCTGAAAGCCATGAAGGCGATGGGCGCGCCATTTAAGGGCGTGCTGTTCGCCGGACTGATGATCACCGAGGATGGTCCGCAGCTGATCGAATACAACGTCCGCTTCGGCGATCCCGAATGTCAGGTCCTGATGCTGCGGCTGAAAGACGATATCGTGCCGGCGCTGCTCGCCTGTGCCGACGGCCAGCTCGCGCATATGAGCCTGCGTTGGCATGACGACCCGGCGCTCACCGTGGTGATGGCCGCCAAGGGTTATCCGGGCAGCTACGAGAAGGGCACCCGCATCGCCGGCCTGGACCGCGCCGAGAAAATTTCCGGCGTGCAGATTTTTCACGCCGGCACGGTGGCGTCGGGCGACTGGATCCTGGCCAATGGCGGCCGCGTGCTCGCCGTCACCGCGTCGGCCAAGACCGTCGCCGAAGCCCAGCGCCGCGCCTACGAGGCGATCGGCGTCATCAACTGGCCGGAGGGCTTCTGCCGTCGCGACATCGGCTGGCAGGCCGTGGCGCGGGAACGCCGGGGGAAGTAGTTCGTTTTGGCGGGGGACCTGCATCCTGCTCGGCGCGCCCCCTCTCCCGCTTGCGGGAGAGGGCTGGGGTGAGGGCGAGCCGAGCACAGAGGCCACGTAGTTCGGAGACTCAGCTTCCCCCACCCGGATCGCTGACGCGATCCGACCTCCCCCGCAAGCGGGAGAGGTTGCGCCGACTGCGTCGCTTCGCTGTGCCAAATTAACAAGGGAGAACCCCGCCGATGCCCGATCTTGCCGACTTGTTTCCGGGCTTCGGCTCGGAGTGGATCAACACTTCCTCCGGACGGATTTTCGCGCGCACTGGCGGCGAAGGGCCGCCGTTGTTGTTGCTGCATGGATTCTCCGAGACACACGTGATGTGGCACCGGGTGGCCCCGGAGCTGGCGAAGCAGTTCAAGCTGATCATCGCCGACCTGCCCGGCTATGGCTGGTCCGACATGCCGGAGAGCGACGACGAGCACACGCCTTACACCAAGCGGGCGATGGCGCAGCAGCTGATCGAGGCGATGGAGCAGCTCGGCCATGTCCGGTTCGGCCTCGCCGGCCATGATCGCGGCGGTCGTGTCAGCTATCGGCTGGCGCTCGATCATCCCGGCCGGCTGACTAAGCTGGCGACGCTCGATATCCTGCCGACCTACGAATACTGGCAGCGCATGGACCGGCGCTACGCGCTCAAGGTGTATCACTGGAGCTTCCTGGCGCAGCCGGCGCCGCTGCCCGAGACGCTGATCGGAGCCGCGCCGGACTTCTTCCTGAAGAACAAGCTGGCGAGCTGGGCGAAGGCGCACGATCTGTCGTGCTTCGATCCGCGCGCGCTCGAACATTATCTGGCGCCGTTCCGCGATCCGATGCGGCTGCACGCGATGTGCGAGGACTATCGCGCCGGCGCGTTCGCGGATTTCGAGCACGACAAGGCAGACCTCGAGGCCGGCCGCAAGATCGAAGTGCCGATGCTGGCGCTGTGGGGCGATGCCGGCATCGCGCAGTCCGCCGCGACGCCGCTCGATACCTGGAAGAAGTGGGCCAAGGATGTCCAAGGCCAGCCGGTGAATTCAGGGCACTTCCTCACCGAGGAAGCGCCGGACGAGACCGCGAAAGCGCTGCTCGCGTTCTTCGCGGCCTCGTAGCAGCTCCGATCAGATCACCACCACGCGCGCGCCGACGCTGACGCGGCCGTACAGATCGATGACGTCCTCGTTGCGCATCCGGATGCAGCCGGACGACACGTTGGTGCCGATCGTCCACGGTTCGTTGGAGCCGTGGATGCGATACAGCGTCGAGCCCAGATACATCGCGCGGGCGCCGAGCGGATTATCCGGACCGCCCGCCATGTGGCGCGGCAGATCCGGACGTCGCTGCAGCATCTCCTTCGGCGGCGTCCAATCCGGCCACTCGCGTTTCGCGGTGATGGTCTTGACGCCCGACCAAGTGAAGCCCGGCTTGCCGACGCCGACGCCGTAGCGCAGCGCCTTGCCGTCGCCCTGCACCAGGTACAAGAACTTGTTGGGCGTATCGATCACGATGGTGCCAGGCTTCTCCTTGCCGGAGTACTCGACCATCTGCTTCTCGTAGATCGGATCCATGCCGGGCTGCGCCGGCTCGATTGCGCTTTGCGCACCGGCATCCGGCGCCATCGGCGGCAGATAGCGGCCGCGCGGCTGGTCCTGGTAAGCGCCGGGGTCCTGCTGGTAGCGCGCCGGCGGCTGGGCGTCGCCGTCGCTGAACAAGAACTCGATGAAGCCGCCGCCCATATTGGAGCGCGCGGACGCCATCCGCACCGGTTGCGGCTGTTGCTGCTGCGCGTAGATCAAGCCCGGCGCGGCGGCCGGCATCGCCTCCTGCCGCATCAATTCCTGGGCGGAGGCGAGTTGCACGCCGGCCACGAGGCAGGACGCGCTGGTGAGAAACGAAAGTGTGGCTTTCCTGATCATCGACGTACTCTGCACTGTTTCGTCGGGGACGCGTCGGCACGCATCCGGTGAACGCAACGGATCAGAAACCAAAACCCGATCGGTTTGGTAAACGCGGACGCCGATCGGATTCACCACGAAGACATTCGCAGCAGTTAGTTGTTGGTAGCGTTTACAACGGGTGAACGCGCGGGCCTCATGGTTAACAGGCGGTCACCGCGAATCCGCAGTTAGTTTACGAGTCAGTTCCGGCGTGAAACGCGTCGTTAAAGGAATGGCTTTACGTAGTTGTGAAGCAAGAACTTTGGGAACCGCCGATGTCGCTTCAACGCAAACGCTTCCGCATCGAAGAACTCACGGCCGGCGCGCCGCTGCTCGCGCCCCTCGACTGCGGCGAGTCCGGCCCGAGCAATCGGGACATCATGGCGGAGCTACGCGCTATCCGCAGCCAGATCGTCGGGATGGCGGCGAGCGGCGGCGGAAGTATCGCAATCGGGGCCAGCCAGATCGCCTCCACGACAGCCGAAGAGGCAGAAGAGATGAAGGCGCTGCTGGCGAGCTACAAGGCTCAGGTCGAGCAGTGCGAAAAGCTCAAGGTCGAACTCGACCTGATCCACAACGCGATCGACCAGACCAAGCGCGAAATCGCGGTGCTGCACACCAAGAGCTTCAACGGCGAAGAGATGGCCAAGGTCAACGGCGAACTCGGCGCCGTGGTCGGCGGCACCGAAGAAGCGACCCAGCAGATCCTCGAAGCCGCGGAAGCGATCGACCAGGCCGCCACCGCGCTCGCCAAGGTCGACTCGCCCGATCAGCGCAAGGCGCTGAGCGAAGAGATCCAGGAGCGCGTGATCTCGATCTTCGAAGCCTGCAACTTCCAGGACCTCACCGGCCAGCGCATCAGCAAGGTGATGACCACGGTGAAGTTCATCGAGCATCACATCGTCACCATGATGGAGATCTGGGGCGGCGTCGACGAGATCAAGTCGCACGCTCCTCCGGTCGTCGACACCCGCGAGGGCGACGCCAAGCTGCTCAACGGCCCCAAGCTCGACGACGACGGCCACGCCTCGCAGGACGACATCGACGCGATGTTCAACTGATCGGCGTTTGATCGATCAGGCGCGTAGGGTGGCGCTGAGCGCAGCGAAGCCCACGCGCCACAGTCGCCGGCGTCGCGTGGGCACGGCGCTTCGCGCCTTTGCCCACCCTACAGTTGAAGCTACCGCCGCGCGGCGCGCGGCGGTCGCAGCGCCATGAAGCAGCCGACCCCGGCCAAGGCCGCCGCCATCCCGACCTCGATCACCGCGGCGTCGGAAAACCGCTCCACCGCTGCCGCCACGATGAACGGCGCCGATGCCTGAACGAACAGCGCCGGCCGGGCGATGCGGCCGATGACCCGGCCATAGCCCTGCGGGCCGAACATCAACAGCGGCAGGCTGCCGCGGGCGATCGTCATGACGCCGTTGGCGGCGCCGAAGGCGATGCAGAACAGCCCCGCCACCGGCACCGATACTCCGACAAAGGCCAGCAGCGCGAACGCACTCGCCATCAGGGCGACCGCGCCGCGGGCGATCCAGAGTGGGTGAATGCGCCCGGCCATCAGAAAATCGATCAGCCGGGCCACCACCTGGGACGGGCCGAAGAGCGCACCGAGCATCACCGCCGTGCCGGATGCCAGACCGCCGCGCTCCAGCGCGGCCAACAGGTTCGAGGTGACACCGGACAGGATGAAGGCGTGCAATGCGAAGCCGGCTGCCATCAGGATGAACACACGTCCTTCCGGTCGCAGCGGCTCGTCCGGCACCAGATGCGGCGATGACTCGACCGGTGCCGTATCGAGTGCGCGCTGGCGTGGCAGCGCCAAACCATGCAGCGGCGCCACCACCAGTACCATCACCGCAGCGAAGACATAATAGGTGCCGCGCCAACCGACATGTTCGAGCAACAGATGGTTCGCCCGCCAGCCGCCCGTCGAGGCGAAGCCGCCCGCGAACCTGACGAAGGTGATCTGCCGCCGGGCCGAAGCGCCGAACAGCCGCCCCAGCGTGGCGAAGGCTGGATCGTAGAGGCTCGTCGCCATGGCGGCGCCGAGCAGTGCCCAGCCGGCAAAATACAGCGGCAGCGAGTCCTGGCCCGCCACCATGACGAAGCCGAGCGCACCGGCGAGCGCGCCCGGCGCCATCACCACATTGCCGCCGTGGCGATCGATCAGGCCGCCGACGATCGGCGACAGAATGCCGGAGAACACCAGCGCGAGCGAGAATCCCGCCATGCCGGACGCCAGCGACCAGCCCCGGGCGGCCACCAGATGCGGCATCACCAGCACCGGCGGGTAGATCAGCATGCCCCAGCACAGAATCTGGGTAACGGCGAGAACGACGACCGCGCGGTTCGGGCCGGCGAGCAGGCGGCGCAGCGCGATCATCGGGTCATGATCATCCGATCATGGCATCGCCGCTCAGCCGTTTTAAGATCGGCTTGGATCAAGGCCGCGGCGCGCAGCGCACATAGACCATGTAGCCGTAGCGGGTGGCCGCGTCCTTATCGACGAAGCGGGTGATCATCACCCGGCCGTTGAACGAGATGATCTCGCGATCCTGGTCGCCGATCGGGCCGGCGGGGCCGATATAGTTCTTGCCGCCGGTGGAGCCCTTCAGCCGCAATTCCTGCGGGGTCGCCTGGTCGGCCAGATGCATGATGACGCCGCCGGTCGGGCCGGCGCCGATCACGTAGGGATTCTTGCACTGGTCCAGCGCCGCCTTCTCGGTGCGGGCGCGGTCGGCCTGGTTGAGATAAGACGCCAATCCCCAGCGGCCGACGATCTCCTCGGAGCGAATCGTCGCCGGAATTTCCGGCGGCGCCGCTGGCTCCTGCACGGCCGCCGGCTCGGAATTACCGAAGCCGCTGAACCCGCCAAAGCTGCCGCACGCGCCGAGGCCGAGCGCCATAAGCGAGGCGATCCCCAGATTGAGAGGCGCGCGCGTGTGACGTGAATGAAGCATGATTTCTCCCCGAGCGAAGTGTCCCCGCGCCCATCGCCGCAGACAACCGCAAAACGTCCCACCAAGCAATGCGGTCAATTCAATGACGGCGGTGCTCCAATCGGCAGCCGCAGCATGTCATGGCATGGTCACCAAGGCCTTAAAAGCGCGAACTCGGCGGCCGTCAGCTTGACAAGAACCGATGCCAAGCCATATTTCGGCGCTCGATTAGCACTCATCCAGGACGATTGCCAACAGCGGACGACGACCAGACCGCATCGCTCCTGCGCATCGACCGAAGCCTTCCCCAACCGACAGGAACTCCCATGGCCAAGCTCAACTTCCGTCCCTTGCACGACCGCGTCGTGGTGAAGCGCGTCGACGCCGAGACCAAGACCAAGGGTGGCATCATCATCCCGGACACCGCCAAGGAAAAGCCCCAGGAGGGCGAGGTGGTCGCCGTCGGCCCGGGCGGCCGCGACGAAGCCGGCAAGCTGATCCCGATCGACCTCAAGGTCGGCGACCGCGTGCTGTTCGGCAAGTGGAGCGGCACCGAGATCAAGCTCGACGGTCAGGAAATGCTGATCATGAAAGAGTCCGACATCATGGGCGTCGTCGGCTGATCGCCACGCACCTCATTCAGGAGAGATTAGATGGCAGCCAAAGACGTTAAATTCGCTGGCGATGCGCGCGACCGGATGCTGCGCGGCGTCGACGTTCTCGCCAACGCGGTCAAGGTCACGCTCGGCCCCAAGGGTCGCAACGTGCTGATCGAGAAGAGCTTCGGCGCTCCGCGCATCACCAAGGACGGCGTCACCGTCGCCAAGGAGATCGAGCTCGACGACAAGTTCGAGAACATGGGCGCGCAGATGCTGCGCGAGGTCGCGTCCAAGACCAACGACCTCGCCGGTGACGGCACCACCACCGCCACCGTGCTGGCCCAGGCCATCGTCCGCGAGGGCGGCAAGTCGGTCGCCGCCGGCATGAACCCGATGGATCTGCGCCGCGGCATCGAGATCGCCGTCGCCGCGGTGGTCAAGGACATCCAGAAGCGCGCCCGTCCGGTCGCCTCCTCGGCCGAAATCGCCCAGGTCGGCACTATCTCGGCCAACGGCGACGCGCCGATCGGCAAGATGATCGCTCAGGCGATGCAGAAGGTCGGCAACGAAGGCGTCATCACGGTCGAAGAGAACAAGTCGCTCGAGACCGAAGTCGACATCGTCGAGGGCATGAAGTTCGATCGCGGCTATCTGTCGCCCTACTTCGTCACCAACGCCGAGAAGATGACCGCGGAACTCGACGACGCCTACGTGCTGCTGCACGAGAAGAAGCTGTCGGGCCTGCAGGCGATGCTGCCGGTGCTCGAAGCCGTGGTGCAGTCGGGCAAGCCGCTGCTGATCATTTCCGAAGACGTCGAAGGCGAAGCGCTGGCGACCCTGGTCGTCAACCGTCTGCGCGCCGGCCTCAAGGTCGCCGCCGTCAAGGCACCGGGCTTTGGCGATCGCCGCAAGGCGATGCTGGAAGACATCGCCATCCTGACCGGCGGTCAGCTGATCTCCGAAGAGCTCGGCATCAAGCTCGAAGGCGTCACGCTGAAGATGCTCGGCCGCGCCAAGAAGGTGGTGATCGACAAGGAGAACACCACCATCGTCGGCGGCGCCGGCAAGAAGCCGGACATCGAGGCCCGCGTCTCGCAGATCAAGGCGCAGATCGAGGAAACCACCTCGGACTACGACCGTGAGAAGCTGCAGGAGCGTCTCGCCAAGCTGGCCGGCGGCGTCGCGGTGATCCGCGTCGGCGGCGCCACCGAGGTCGAGGTCAAGGAGAAGAAGGACCGTGTCGAGGACGCGCTCAACGCGACCCGCGCTGCGGTTCAGGAAGGCATCGTGCCGGGCGGCGGCGTCGCTTTGCTGCGCGCCAAGAAGGCCGTCGGCCGCATCAGCAACGACAATGCCGACGTCCAGGCCGGCATCAACATCGTGCTGAAGGCGCTCGAAGCCCCGATCCGCCAGATCGCCGAGAACGCCGGCGTCGAAAGCTCGATCGTGGTCGGGCAGATCCTCGAGAACAAGTCGGAGACCTTCGGCTTCGACGCCCAGAGCGAAGAGTATGTCGACATGCTCGCCAAGGGCATCGTCGATCCCGCCAAGGTCGTCCGCACCGCGCTGCAGGACGCCTCCTCGGTGGCCTCGCTGCTGGTCACCACCGAAGCGATGGTGGCCGAGCTGCCGAAGGCCGACGCGCCGGCGATGCCGGGCGGTGGCGGCGGCATGGGAGGAATGGGCGGCATGGGTGGCATGGGCTTCTAAAGCCCGGCGCTCCCCGCCTTCTCGTTCGATTGTTTCAAGGCCGCCTTCGGGCGGCCTTGTTCGTTTGGGGGATAGCTTCTCGAGCCGCTTGCTGCTCGCTGTCGTGGATCACAGCGCTCGCCCCAACTGACCACGTCCTCGCCCGCGAAAGCGGGCGAGGACGTCTGTGGATGGTGGGCCCTCGCGGATCGCCTCGCTTCCCAAAGCTGTTTTTCTCCGCCCTCGCCGCCCGATCTGCTACTCAGCCTTGGTTCGGATTCATTTCGAATCGACAAGCCTTAGCCTGCGAATCCTGCCGGGGAATCATTCGATGCGTGCGATCCTGTTCAGCCTGCTGATGCTGCTGCCTGCGACCGATCTGGCTCGCGCGCAAACCAAAGCCACACCGAAATCCGCCACGCCGACGAGCGAGACGCGGTACTTCACCGCGATCGACGGCTTCATGGACGGCGCCGACGTCATCCTGAAGGAAACTCGGCAAGGCAAGGCCGTCAGCGCTGCCACCCTCGACGTCTGCTACATGCCCAAGGGCAGCGACAGTCGCGATCGTTTTGTCGCGACACTCCATGTCGACGGCCAGACGCTGACCGGAACCACTCAGAGCCTCGGCAGCAAGACGCCGGTGACGGTGAAGCTGACCCGCAAGCCCAACGGCGAGATGTTCGACTTCAAGGGTCAAGTGGGCGTCGGCACCACCACTTACGACATCGCCTCGAGCGAGAATTCCGATCTCAGTGAGAAGGAATTCCAAGACAACCAGACGACCGAGGACAGCATCGCCGCTGCGCCGAAGGATTTCACCGAGGTCTCGCCCGAGGCGGTCGGCGTACGGGTCAGCCTCGAAGCGGCCTCGGACTTCCTGAAGACGCTGCGCGGCCAGAATGTCGACGTGTCGCTGTCCAGCCTCGACGTCGGCTGCGACTCGCTGCGCTCAGGTTCGATGGTCATCAACCTGTCGGTCGATCCGGAGCGCGCCGCTGCGGTCATCGCCAAAGCCAAGGCGTTCCCCGGCGTCACCGCGGCCGGCTGGACCAACGGCATGGTCGACATGGACCGCACGATCCTGTTCCCGGCGCAGGGCTACCGCGACGGCGGCAAGCTCGACCGCGACAAGATCGCCACCCTGGTGGCGGCCGCCTTGTCGCAATCGCTGAATGCCAAGCTGTCGGCCCAGGCCTTCGACGAGAATACCGGCAAGCTGAAGCTGACGTTGAAGCGGCCGAGCACCACGTTTCCGGCGCTGCAGCTCACCGACACGATCGAGGTCGAGGCCCTGCTGAGCGCCGACCGCCCCGGCAGCACCGACAAGCTGATGCTGTGGGTCGGCAGCCCGTCGATCACCACCACGGACGAGAATGCCGCGAAGCTGTCGCTACGCGACGACTCGACGAATGACGAAGAAGCCGAGCAGCCGAGCGACGGCGGCGCCCTGGCCGCGCTCACCAAGGAGCTCAAGGGTCAGCGCTGGGATTCGGAAACCTCGACCTGGCAATAAGCCGGGCTCCCGTCGCGGCAACGAACCATTCATCGTTCTGAACGGTGACGCTGCTGGATCAGAACCGGGGAACCTCGGTTTAAGGTCTGGCATGTGAAGCTGCGGCACAAACGCCCAGGAAACGCGGGCTTTTGGTTTGACGCGTTGGATTCGCGCGAACCGAACACGCTATGGAATGACGGGGTTCGTCCTGAATGACGCGCTACGACGCAGTGGTGATCGGCGCCGGGCTCGGCGGCTTGACCGCGGGCGCCATTCTGGCGCGCGCCGGCCGCAAGGTGCT
>NZ_BADD01000096.1 GCF_000333455.1 Rhodopseudomonas sp. B29 | reverse complement strand
TGGTGGTGCCGCCGAGCCCTAGCGCCTCGACATTGGCGCGCAGCAGCGCCCGCGCTTCGGCGCCGTTGTCGACAAACAGCACGAACCTGGCGCCCCGCGACACGGCCTCGATGCCGAGCGCCCCGGTGCCGGCAAACAGATCCAGTACCCGCGCATCGCTGACCGGATCGCCGTAGGCATGCATGAGGATGTTGAACAGCGACTCGCGCAAGCGATCCGCCGTCGGCCGGATGTCGCGCGACGTCGGCGTCGCTAAGTTACGCCCGCGCAGCCGGCCGCCGATTACACGCATGGGGAGTATGTCCGAAGTAGTACGAAGGCAGCCACGATCCGGGCGCGCTCCCCTCCCCCTTGCGGGGAGGGGTCGGGGGTGGGGGTGCCACGAAGCAAGGCGTTCGCTTGTGGACCCCCCACCCCGACCCTCCCCCGCAAGGGGGGAGGGAGAACAAGCGCCGTGCTCGCAATCAGCATGAGAGCGAACTCACTCCTCGCGCGGCGCTGCTTCGCGCTTGCCGTGGTAGCGGCGGGCGGGGCCGCGGAACGGGGCGTCGCCGCCGCTGCCGGTGCGTTCGACCTTGACCTTGCGGCCTTTGCGGTCTTCGACGGCGCTGCGCTTGGTGACCAGCTTCTTCTTTGGCGCCGCTTCGCGCGCGGCGACGTCCTCGCTGAGCGGCTTGCCCGGGCCGCGCGCGCGCGGCTTGGTCTCGCTCGGCGACGGGCCAGCGAAGTCGGCGCCAGCGAGCTCGATGATCTTCTCGCCGAGCTGCTCGCGCAGCACCCGCGTCTTGACCTCTTCGACCTCGCCTTCGCCGAGTTCGAGGAGTTGGAATGGCCCGTAGCTGACGCGGATCAGTCGATTCACTTCCAACCCGAGATGCGCCAGCACGTTGCGGACTTCGCGGTTCTTGCCTTCGCGGATCGCGAACACCAACCAGACATTGGCGCCCTGATCGCGTTCCAGCTTGGCGTCGATCTCGCCGTATTTGACGCCGTCGACCTCGATGCCGTTCTTGAGTTCATCGAGCTGCGCCTGCGTGACCTCGCCATGGGCGCGGACGCGGTAGCGTCGCAGCCAGCCGGTTTCAGGTAGTTCGAGCGCACGCGCCAGACCGCCGTCGTTGGTCAGCAGCAGCAGGCCTTCGGTATTGAAGTCGAGCCGGCCGATCGAGATCAGCCGCGGCAGGCCTTCGGGCAGATGGTCGAACACCGTCGGCCGGCCCTCGGGGTCGGCGTGCGTCGTCATCAATCCGCGAGGCTTGTGATACAGGAACAGCCGCGTCCGTTCGCGCTCCGGCAACGGCTTGCCGTCGACGGTGATGACGTCGCTCGGCTTCACGTCGAGCGCCGGACTATCGATCACCGTGCCGTTGACGGCGACGCGGCCCTCGGTAATCCACGCCTCGGCATCGCGCCGCGAGCACAGTCCGGCGCGCGCCACCACCTTGGCGATGCGCTCGCCGGCCTTGTCGGATTTCGCCGGCTTGGCCGGCCTCGGCTTGCGCTTGCTGTCCGTGTCGCGCTTGCGATATTCGCCGCGGCCGCCGAACGCCGGGCGCTTGGCGAAGACCCGGCTCTCGTCCTCGTTGTCGCGGCGCGGACGATCGTAGTCGCCGCGCGGACGATCCGGGCCGCGCTCGTCGTCGCGGCTGCGGCGCGGACGGTCGAAACCGCGACCTTCGCCGCGACTATCGCTCTTGGGATGTTCGTGCCAATCGCCCGGCCGCGCGGTGCGCTCGCGCTGCGGCCGGTCACCCCGCGGGCGATCATCGCGCGGACGGTCCTCGCGCGGCCGATCGAAACTCTTGCGCTCGCGGAACGGCCGCTCGGCGCGCTCGCCATCGCGTGGCTTCGAGAACTTCGGGCGATCACCACCGCGCTCGGCGCCTGCGCTGCGCTCACCGCGGTCGAACCGCGGCCGATCCTCACGCGATTTGTTGAACCGCGGCTTGTCGTCGCCGCCCCGGTCGAACCGCGGCTTGTCATCGCGCGACTTCGAGAACCGCGGCCTGTCGGAAGCGCCGCGATCGAACTTGCGATCGCGGTCACCGCCGGCGCCGGCCGCACGCGGCCGATCCTCGCGGCCCTTCCAGGGCTTCTCGTCGCCGCGATCGCGAGCCGCCGCGAAATCGCGCTTCGGTCGATCGCCGAAGTCCCGCTTGGGACGATCGCCAAAGTCGCGCTTCGGCCTGTCGCTGAAATCCCGCTTGGGCCGATCACCGAAATCACGCTTGGGGCGATCGCCAAAATCCCGCTTCGGCCGGTCACCAAACTCCTTGCGCGGGCTGCGCTCCGGGCGGTCTCCGCTGCGCGCAGGACGGTCGTCGCGATTGAAGCGCGGGCGCGGAGAGTCGGCGTCGTCACGACGCGGACGCTCGGCGAAATCGCGGCGGGGCGCGGCACCGTCGCGCTTGACGTAGGGCCGCTTGCCCTCGCCGCCGAACGAGCGCTTGGCGTCTCCGCCGAACGATTTCTTGGCGTAGGTCTTCTCGCCCCGCCCCTCGCCGCCGCCCTCGCCGCCGCGCTTGGCGAATTTCTTGTCCGGTCCGCGCGCCGCACCGGAGCGCCCTTTGCCGCCGGCCGGGCCCTTGCCGCCGAAACCGCCCTTGCCGCCGGCCGCACCGCGGCCGCCCGACGGACGATCGCGGCGTCCCCGCGCGGAGGCGTTGTCTTTACGAGTGTCGCGGGGCATGACGGGTCTTTCTCTGGGAGGATCGGTCGGCCGACAGGCGGCGACACTGGCGCGCGAGGAAATCGCGCAAGCTCACGCCGTACCGCTGTCCACTGTGCTGAAGCCGCCTCCTAGCAGAGTTTTTCGTGGAAGACGAGCCAAACACGGGCCGAATGCAGTGACGACGACGCCATCTTTGATGGATCTGGCCCTGAACGAGGCCAAAGCAGCGGCCGCGCGCGGCGAGGTGCCGATCGGCTGCGTCATCGCCCGCGGCGGCGAGGTGCTGGCCAAGGCCGGCAACCGCACGCTGGAGCTGCGCGATCCCACCGCCCATGCCGAATTGCTCGCGATCCGTGAAGCCGCCGCCAGGCTCGGCAGCGAGCGGCTGGTCGATTGCGATCTCTATGTCACGTTGGAGCCGTGCACGATGTGCGCCGGCGCGATCTCGTTCGCGCGCATCCGGAGGCTGTATTTCGGCGCGTTCGATCCCAAAGGCGGCGCCGTCGAGTCCGGCGTGCGGTTCTTCGCCCAGCCGACCTGCCACCACGCGCCCGACATCTACCCCGCAGTCGGGGAACGCGACGCGGCTGCGCTGCTGCGGGAGTTCTTTCAGGCGCGGCGCTGACATTCGTTGTGCGCGAAGATCAAACAAATGGGCCGCCCCTGAGGGCGGCCCATCCACGTTAGTTACTGCCGAAGACAATCAGGCGAAGTTGCTGTCGTCGCCACCGCCGCCGAAATCGTCGGAGTCCATATCCATGTCGTCCTGATCGTTGCTGGCCATCTGGTCGTAGTTGTCGTTCGGGTTCTGATCAGCAAAGCCGTAGCGGGAATCGTCACCACCACCGCGCGAGGAGCCGATGTCGCCGATACCGGCCTGCTGGGCCAGGCTGCTGCCGGACTGATCGCCGCCCCACGGACTCTGCGTGCCGCCGAACATGGACTGATCACCGAAGCTCTGATGGCCGCCGCCCATCATGCCGCGGATGCTCGACAGCAGCAGCGAGCCGCCGACCACGCCGGCCGCCGCGGCGGCCGCCGTGCCGAGGAACGAGCCGCCCCCGCCGCCGGGCTGATAACCGCCCGGAGCGCCGCCACCGAACATGCCGCCAGGCTGGCCATAGGGCGCCTGCGGCGGTTGCGAGTAAGGCGGCGCGGATTGCTGGCCGAGCACCTGCCCGGTGTTCCAGGCCGGACGGCTACCGCCGCTGGGGGGCGGAACGTTGGGTACCGACCCGTGCGACTGCTGCGGCGGGTTCTGGCCAAAGAAGGCGTCCCGCATCGAGTCGAGGAAGCCACCATTGCTGCGGGCCGGCTCGGCGTCCTGCTTGCTTTCGAGGTCCTGGATACGCTCATGGGCGCGCCGTAGCGCCTCGTCCTGAACCAGAACGGTCTGTACCAGGCCGTAAATCGCGTTCGGCGCCACGCGCAGCCCTTGATTGATGGCCGCCAGGGCGTCCGGATCGCGCGGCGCGGATTCCAGCTTGGCGAGCCGTTCGAACAGGTCGTCGATAAGCTGGCGTTCTTGCGGTGTCATGATGATCTCCCTGAGCATCGCGTATCCTCGCCGGTTCGCGGACCGTGTGAGGCGCACAAGATGTAAGAATGCCGGAACCCGGCAATCAGCCCCTCGGCCGGATTAAATTTCGGTAGGAGAGCCCGACGCTCCTTGCGACAAAGACGCAGATGGACCTCGCGCCAAGGTCACCTGCTGGGTCTCGAGCAAGGCCGCGAACTGGTCGCCAGACAGGAACGCGTTCTCACGTTCTCGCTGATCGGTGAACGGATCGAGACTGACCAGCACCTCGTCGACGTAGCCGGGATGGCACATGATCAAACCGCCGTCGGGAAGTCCGTCGAGGAAGCCTTGCATAAGCTCTGCGAAATCGGTCTGCCGCAAGAAGGCGTAAGCACCGGCGAAGCCGGAGTTGGTAGCGACCCCTGCTTGGGCGGCACGACTGCGGAAGGCGGCACTCAGCACATCGAGCAGCAGCGGCTTCGGATCGCCGAGCCGCTGCGTGAGCGGCGTCGCGCGGCCGCATTGCCGGACCCAGGCGCCGGGGAGCATCGACTTCACCGTGCCGACGAAAGCATCGCGCACTTGCGGGAACAGCTGCACGTGCTGATGACCATCGACGTAGTCGGGCAGACGACCAAATAATTCAGCGAAACGCTCGACCTGGGCGCGGAGTTCGGTCGCGATCATCTCCGCATCGTAGCGCCGCAGCAGACTATCACGCAGCTTGCGTCCAAGCGGATGAAATTGGCCGCCGTGCAGCGGGCGATAGTGCATGGTGAGCGGCGAGAACGGCGCCGTCAGCGTCGCGTGCAGGCCGATCGCCGCATCCGGGTTGCGCGCCGCGGCCTCTTGCAATCCGCCGATCTCGTCCGCGCCGAGCGCGGAGCCGACCACCATCACCGACGTCGCGTTGATACGGCCGCGGCCGATCAGTTCACGGATCGCGCGGTTGACGCCGGGGCTGATGCCGTAGTCGTCGGCCACCAGCCAAATGCGGCGCGGCGCAGCATCGCTCATTCGGCCGCGGTCTGCTTGGCGGCTTCGGCGTCGGTGGCGGCGCGGCGGACGCTGTGCTCGGCGACGAAGTAAATCGGCCGCGCCTTCAGCTCGGACAGGATCTTGCCGATGTACTCGCCGAGCACGCCGATCATCAGCAGCTGGACGCCGCCGATGGTCATCATGCCGACGATGATCGACGGATAGCCCGGCACCGACTTGCCGCTGACCCAGGTCTCCCACAGGATCGACAGGCCGAACAGGAACGCGCTGATCGCCAGCACCACGCCGAGCAGGCTGGCGATGCGCAGCGGCGCCACCGAAAACGACGTGAGGCCTTCGATCGACAGGCCGATCAACTTCGCGGTCGAGAACGTCGAGAAGCCGTGGGCCCGCGGCTCCGGCTCGTAGTCGACGCGGAACTGACGGAAGCCGATCCAGCTCGCCAAGCCTTTGAAGAAGCGATTGCGCTCCGGCAATTGCCGCAGCGCAGCGGCGGCGCGGGGCGACAGCAGGCGGAAATCGCCGGCGTCTTCGGGGATCTTCTGCCGCGCCCCCCAATTGATCAGCGAGTAGAATGTCGCCACCGCGGCACGACGCAGCGCCGGTTCGTTATCGCGATGCGCTTTCGCCGTGTAGACGACGTCGTAACCATCGACGATCCAGTGCCCGACCAGCTTCTCGACCAATTCGGGAGCATGCTGGCCGTCACCATCCATGAACAGCACGGCACCGAGCCGCGCATGATCGAGGCCGGCGAGCAGCGCCGCTTCCTTGCCGAAATTGCGCGACAGCGAAAGCACCTGAACGTCGAGCTCGGTAGCCGGCAGACCGCGTGCGATCGACAGCGTCGCGTCGGCGCTGCCGTCGTCGACATAAACGACTTCGCAGGCGATGCCGTAACGGCCGCGCAGCGTCGTGGCCAGCGCGCCGAGCCGGCGATGCAGCGCCTCGAGGCCGGCGGCCTCGTTGAACACCGGCACCACGATCGACAGGCCCGGCGTCGCCGTTGCACCGGCGCCGGCAGACAGGCCTGAAACGTCACTACCCAGCATCATGCATTTGGTTTCCGCTGCCCGGCCGCGCCGGGGTGTTCCGTCCCTAACATATGGGGCGGCCGCCGCGCCATTGCCACGCGGTGCCGCAGCCGAGGACGATGCGACCTGAGGTGTTAGCGCAGGAAGCCTGCAAGTTTGCTGAACAGCGGATTGTCCTTGTCGAACACGTATTCCAGCGAGGCCACCGACACGGTGTCGGCGCCGTGGTCGCGCAGGAAGCTGCCGAGCGCATAGAGCTGCGTCGGCGGGCAGTGCAGCGTCAGCATCCCGGACGAGGTCGGACCGCCGAACGGCGACACCACGCCGAACCGCTTGTGCACCTCAGCCAGCAGCGCGTCGTTGCAGCCTTTGAAGCGGGTGCGGACTTCCTTGTACTTGTTGGCACGCGCGCGGGCCGCGATCTGGTCGAGAATGACGCGGGCGGTCTCGCGTGCGCCCTCGCTCCAATCGGCGTCGCGCGAGGCGACCAGATTAGCCTGGCTCTTCAGCATCACGCCGTCGTCGAGCACGCGCAGACCGTTGGCGGCCAGCGTCGCACCGGTCGTGGTGATATCGACGATCAGCTCGGCGGTGCCGACCGCGGGTGCACCTTCGGTGGCGCCGGCGCTCTCGACGATGCGATAGTCGACCACGCCGTGCGACGCGAAGTAGCCGCGCGTCAGGTTGATGTACTTGGTCGCCACCCGCATCCGGCGGTTGTGGCTGGCGCGGAAGCCGGTGGCGACGTCGTCGAGATCCGCCATGGTGCGCACGTCGATCCAGGCCTGCGGCACCGCGACGACCACATTGGCGTAGCCGAAGCCGAGACCGTCGATCAGCAGCACGCGCTGGTCGGCATCGGCGATGCTCTCGCGCAGCAGGTCTTCGCCGGTGACGCCGAAATGCACCGCGCCGCGCGCCAGATTGGCGGCGATTTCGCTGGCCGACAGATACGCGACCTCGACATTGTCGAGGCCGGCGATCGTGCCGCGATAGTCGCGCGCGCCGCCGGGCTTGCTCAGCGGCAGGCCGGCGCGGGCGAAGAAAGCTTCGGCGTTTTCCTGCAGGCGGCCCTTGGACGGCACCGCCAGAACGAACGGCGCGCTCATGCCGCACCTCCCTTGCCGCTGCGGTCCGACTGCGTCATCGCCTCGATCCAGATCGCGAAGCCGACCGCCGGGATAGCAGCCGGCGCACCGAGCCGGGTCATCAGCCCGTCATAGCGGCCGCCCGCGACCAGCGGTTCGTCGCCATTGCCGGCGCGGTGAAGTTCGAACTCGAAGCCCGTGTAGTAATCGACGCCGCGGCCGAACGAGGTCGAGAACGTCACCTTGGACAGATCGATGCCGCGATCCGCCATGTAGCCGATCCGGCTCTCGAACTGATCGATCGCATCGCCGAAGTCGAGCTGCGCGTCCGCCGCGAGCGCGCGAAGCAGCTTCAGCGCCTCGCGCGGCTCACCGGCGATCGACAGGAAGCGCTTGAGCTTGGTCAGCGCATCGCGCGGCAGCGCGCCGCTCTTGAGCGTCGATTGTTCGAGGAAGCGATCGGCGATCTCGGAGACCGAGCGTCCGCCGAGCGCTGTGGCGCCGGCGATCGACATCAGGTCGGTGACCAGCGCCAGCGCTGCCTTGCGGTCGGAGCCGGCCAGCGCCGCCAGCACGCCCTCATATTCGTTGCCGCCACCGGCAGCGAGCGTCAGCCGCTCGAGGTCGGCGGCCAGACTGGCGCTGCGGTTGAAATCCTTCATCAGCCGGCGCCGCCACACCGGGTAGAGCCCGAGCGCATCGATCAGAGCCACGAACAGCGCCACGTCGCCGGTGCGAATCTCGACCTCGCTGACGCCGAAGGTCGCGGTCGCCTCCAGCCCGAGCGCCAGCATCTCGGCATCGGCGGCGGCGCGGTCGGAGCGGCCGAACGATTCGATGCCGGCCTGGAGGAATTCGCTGCGCCGGCCACCGCGCTGGCGGAACACCGGCCCGAGATAGCAAAAGCCGGCGACCCGGCCGGTCATCGGCGAGGCCAGATAGTCCCGCGCCACCGGGATCGTCAGGTCGGGCCGCAGGCACAGCTCTTCGCCGCTGTTGTCGGTGGTCAGAAACAGGCTCTTGCGGATGTCCTCGCCGGACAAGTCGAGAAACGGCTCGGCCGGCTGCAGAAACGCCGGCTCGGCCCGCTGATAGCCGGCCTTGGCAAAGGATTGCAGCAGCGCCTCCGCCCACGCGGCGGACCCGGTCGCGCCAGCGGTGGCGGTGTCGGTCATTGTCGAAGTCCTGCGGTCCCCGATCGGGGTGAGAATGGTTGCGGCAGCCCTTAACACGGCCGAATGACAGATTCGACCGTGATCGGCGGGCGGGATTAACGGAGAGCGGATGGCATTGGTCGCAGGCTCAACCGCCGCGCCAATCTCCCACCACCGCCTGCACCAGCGCCAACGCGGCGACGGCGGCGGTGTCGGCGCGCATGATGCGGGGGCCGAGGGCGAGGCGGAGGATGGCGGACTGCTCGAGCAGCGTCTTCCGCTCGTCTTCGGCGAAACCGCCTTCCGGGCCGACGAGGAGGTCGATGCCGGCGGCCGGCTTTGCGGCCTGCAGGGCGGCGACCGGATCGGCGATCTCGGCGTCCTCGTCGCAGAACACCAGGAGCCGGCCGTCGGGCCGCGCTGCGAGGAAGCGCTCCAGGGTCATTGGCTCCCCAACCTCGGCGAGGCTGAGGATGCCGCATTGCTCGGCGGCCTCGATGACGTTGGCGCGCATCCGCTCGGTGTTGAGGCGGTGGACCTGGGTATGCCGGGTCAGCACCGGTTGCAGCCGGCCGGCGCCCATTTCGACGGCCTTCTGCGTCATATAGTCGAGACGGGCGTGCTTCAGCGGCGCGAACGCGTAGGTCAGGTCTGGCAGGCTGTCCTGCGGCCGGGTTTGCTGCTCGATCTCCAGCGCCTCTGGCCGCTTGCGCCCGGCAATCACGGCGCGCCACTCGCCGTCGCGGCCGTTGAACGCCAGCACCCCTGCCCCGGCCGACAGCCGCAGCACATTGCCGAGATAATTGCTCTGGTCGCGGTCGAGCGGCACCTGTCCGCCCGACGCCAGGGCGGCATCGACGAACAGACGCGGGCTGTTGAAATCGTATCGGCTCATATTGGTTCGCCAAAGGATGTCGCACCGGCTCAGTAGCCGGCGCGGGCCGCCATGCAAAGCGTCGGCAGGAGATATGCAGTCTGTCTGTACAGTTTAACTTTACAGATTGACTGGCGAATGTTTTTTTCTGCTCATGACAGCTTCTCCCGCCCCATTGGTGCCCGCCTTAGCCGCCGACCTGCACAGCCTGGTTGGCAAGCTGAAGCGCCGCCTGCGGGAGCAGGCCACGATCGGGGACCTGACGCCATCGCAAGTGTCGGTGCTGAAGCGGCTGGACAAGGACGGGCCGGCCACCACCTCGGCGCTGGCGCGCGCCGAGGCAATGCGGCCGCAATCGATGGCCGCGATCATCACCGCGCTCGAAGCGGCGGGCCTGGTCAGCGGCAGTCCCGATCCCGCCGACAAGCGCCAGACGCTGCTCTCGCTCACCGACAACTGCCGCACATGGGTGCGGGAGGGACGAGCCGTGCGCCAGGACTGGCTGTCGCGGCAAATCGAGACCCGGCTGTCGACTGAGGAGATCCAGCTCGTCGCCGCCGCGCTGCCCCTGCTGCAACGACTGGCCGACGATTAGCCGACGAGCCCAGCTTACTCATCCAGCCTGGAGGACCTCCGATGCCGCTGACGACGCTTGATCCGATGTCTGCGCTGCTGGTCGTCGATCTGCAGAAGGGCATCGTCGGTGCGCCGGTGAAGGAGCCGATGCGCCCGATCCTGGAACGCGCCCGAGCACTCCTCGACGCGTTCCGTGCTTACCGCTTGCCGGTGGTGCTGATCAACGTCGTGGGCACTCCACCAGGGCGAACCGAACAGCCTCGACGCCTCACGGGCGAGTTGCCGGCAGGATTCGCCGACTTCGCCGCGGAGCTCGATCAGCAGCCGGACGACGTCGTGATCACCAAGCGATCGTGGGGTGTGTTCGCGGGCACCGATCTCGACGCACGGCTCAAGGCAGCCGGCGTCACCCAGGTCGTCGTCATCGGCGTCGCAACCGGGACCGGCGTCGAGGCAACGGCGCGGCAGGCCTATGAGCGCGGCTACAACGTCACGCTCGCCATCGACGCGATGTTCGACCCACGTACCGAAGCACATGCTTACAGCATCGCCAACGTGTTTCCGCGGCTCGGCGAGACCGGCAGCAGCGCGGCCGTCATTGATCATCTACAACGTCGGAGCGCCTGACATGCCTTGGCTTCAGCTTTTGTCCTACTTCTTCGGCGGCGCTTTCCTGGCGAACAGCGTTCCACATTTCGTCAGTGGCGTATGCGGCGAGCCGTTCCAAAGCCCGTTCGCGAAGCCGAGCGGCATCGGCTTGTCGTCGTCCACCGTCAACGTGTTGTGGGGCGTGTTCAATCTCGTCGTCGGTTACGCTCTGATCTGCCGCGTCGGCACCTTCGATCTGCGCGACACCGGCGATATCGGAGCCGTCTTTCTCGGGGTGTTGGTCATCTCGCTGTTCCTGGCCAAGCATTTCGGCAAGCTGCACGGCGGCAATTTGCCGGAGCGAACTTGATCGTTTCGCGCCCGGCGGCGATCTTCCGCTCGCTCCGCAACTTCAACTACCGGCTCTGGGCCGGCGGCGCTCTCGTGTCCAATGTCGGGAGCGGAATGCAGCGCATGGCCCAGGACTGGCTGGTGTTGACGCAGCTCACCGACCACAGCGCCTCGGCAGTCGGCGTGGTGATGGCGCTGCAATACGGGCCGCAGCTCGCGCTGCTGCCCTGGACCGGCTCCGCCGCCGATCATCTGAACCAGCGCAAATTGCTGATGGCGACGCAGGCCACGATGGGCGCGCTGGCGCTGTTGCTCGGTATCCTCACCGTCACCGGCGTCGTGCAGCTCTGGCAGGTCTACACGCTGGCACTGCTCGAAGGATGCGCCGCGGCATTCGATGCGCCGGTGCGGCAGACATTCGTCGCCGAGTTGGTCGGCGACGAGGATTTGCCGAACGCGGTGGCGCTGAACTCGATGTCGTTCACCGCAGGCCACATGGCCGGCCCGGCAGTCGCCGGCCTTACCATCGCGACGATCGGCACCGGCTGGGCCTTCATCAGCAACGGCATTTCGTTTCTCGCCGTGCTGATCTCGCTGACGGCGCTGCGCGGCAGCGAACTGCGTAGCAACGCGCGCGCGGTACGGAACAAGGGCAGCTTCGTGGAGGGCCTGCGCTACGTCGCCGGCCGACCGGATCTGATCGCGACACTGGTGGTGTTGTTCCTGATCGGGACCTTCGGGCTGAATTTCCCGATCTTCATTTCCACCATGGCGGTCGGCGTGCTGCACACCGATGCGCGCGGCTTTGGTCTTCTGTCCTCGATCCTGGCGGTCGGCACGCTGACCGGCGCGCTGATCGCCGCAAGCCGCAACCAGGTCGGGTTCAACACACTGTTGACCGGCGCCGCGGTGTTCGGGCTCGGCTGCACATTCGCCGCGCTGGCGCCCGGCTATTGGAGCTTCGCGGCAGCGTTGGCGGTGATGGGCGTCGCCGTGATGACGCTGACCAATGCCAGCAACGGCCTGATGCAACTCTCGACCGAGCCGTCGATGCGCGGCCGGGTGATGGCGCTGCGGATCGGCATCGCGCTCGGCGGCACGCCGATTGGTGCGCCGACCGTGGGATGGATCGCGGACCATTTTGGGCCACGCTGGGCGCTCGGCGTGGGCGCCACGGCGGGCTTTGCGGCCGCGGCCCTGGCCGCGCTGTATCGCGCGCGGGGAAGCGCGAACGCCGATCCGGAATCGTAAAAGCCCATCGGCGCAAGCTCAGCCGCGGCGCAGCACCAGCACGTTGCCGAGCAGGATCGCTGCGGTGCCGGCCGCCAGCGATGCACTGAGCGTCAGATGTTCGAACAACGCCGACAGCACCAGCGCCACCAGCGGCACCACCGCCAGCGTGTAGGCGGCGCGCCCGGGACCAAGACGGCGCACCAGTTCGAAATACAGCGCGAAGGTGATGCAGGAGGCTGCGACTGCGAGATACAGCAGGCTCGCCAGATAGCGCGGCGAAGGATCGATCACGAACGGCGCCCCCGTTCCAAGCGCCCACAATGCGCTCGCGGCCGCGCCGGCGAGCGCGCCCCAGCCGAGCACCGCAAGGACGGGAAGCCCGCGCTGCTGGTTGCGCGCCCCGAGCACGGTGCCGGCGCCGGATGCGGCCGCCGAGACCAGCGCCCAGGCGAAACCCGCCAGGCTTGCAGTGCTGACACTCGCAACGCCCGGCGCCACGATCAGGGCGATGCCGGCGATGCCGCAAAGCGCGCCGCCGACGAAGCCGGGGGCGATCGGCGTGCCCAGCGCCACACGGGCGATCGCGGCGGCGAACAGCGAGGAGGTCGACAGCACCAGCGCGGCAAGGCCGCTGGGAATCCGCGCCGTCGCCTCGTAGAAGGCGACGAAGGCCAGCGCGAAGAACAGCAAGCCCTGCGCGACGACGGCGATCCGGTCAGGCCTGGGAATGGACAGCGCGGTACCGCGCAGCCGTCCGTAACCGAGGAACAGCACCCCGGCGAGCGTCATCCGCATCGCAACCGACCACGCCGCCGGCGTCACCCCGGCCTGCATGGCGGTCGCCTGCGCGCCGCCGCCCCATAACAGCGCCGTCAGCGCGAACAGCAGCGCCGTCATTTGTCGCTACCAGACACCAACTCGCGCCATCCCGCCGAGTCGATCCGTGCGCTCTCGGCCGCGAGCTTGCGCAGCGCCGGATCGAGGCTTGCGCGTTCGGCGTCGGACAGAACCGACAACAGGCTGGTTTCGATCGCCGCCCCGACCACCGCGATCCGGTCGAACGCCTCCCGGCCCCGCGGCGTGATCGCCACCGATGCGGTGCGGCGATCGGCACGGCCCGGCCGCCGGGTCGCGAACCCCCGCTCGACCAGTTGGGCGATGCCGCGGCTGACGGCGAACGGATCGAGCGCGGCGGCGCGGCCGATCTCGGCGGCGTTGGCGCCGTCACGCTCGGCGATCACGGCGAGGATCCGCCAGCCGGCCTGATTGAGCGAGAAAGTCTCTCGATAAAAATCCTCGAGCGGACGGGCGATGGCTGCGGTGATCAGAAACAGCCGATAAGGCAGCCAATCGCTCAGGCGGAGGGACGGGGACAAGGCTCGTGCGGAGTTCGGCATGAGCGGCATATTAGTAAATCGCTTGCGTTTTGCAATTAATTATCAGCCGCCTTCTGTCGCGTCCGCCTCGATCGATCGGAAAACCGGCGCCTGCACAGGGACCGCCCCGCTCTAGCCCCATTCGCCGGGTTGTTAAGGGCGATCCGGAATCGTAGAAAGCCCGACCGTCAACCTTTTTGTCGTGCCTGACGGGTAAACCGGGACCATCTGATCTTGCCGGAGGAGCAACCTTGATCATCCGACAGTTGATTGCGCCCGCCATCGCGGTCGTTTGCGCCGTTTATTCCGTTCAGGCCAG
Source organism: Rhodopseudomonas sp. B29 (assembly GCF_000333455.1). Taxonomy (GTDB): domain Bacteria; phylum Pseudomonadota; class Alphaproteobacteria; order Rhizobiales; family Xanthobacteraceae; genus Rhodopseudomonas. Next base: position 5,877 of record NZ_BADD01000096.1, on the reverse strand, counting down.
CGCCCAGAGCGCCTTCCCGGCCCCGTTGCCAAGCCAGATGCAGGCTCCGAGCCAGCCTGATCCGGCGTTTCCGGCGCCGCTGCCGAACCAGTCGAGCGCGCCGGCCCAGTCGCAATCGGTGTTCCCGCCGGTCAACGGCGGTTCGTTCCCGGCCGGTGGTGCCGCGCCGATCGCCGGCGCTGGTGGCGGCGCGTTCGGTGCTCCGCCGCAGGCCGCGCCGATGGGACAGCAGGCCGGCAACGACGCCTGCATGCAGGACTTCCTCAAGCTGCGGCAGGAGGCCGAGAAGCGTGGCAAGGCGATTCAGGCCGCCGGCAAGCGCAAGGCCCCGCCCTCCGAAGCCTGCAAGCTGATCGGTCAGTTCTCGGTCGCCGAAACCAACATGATCAAATATGTGGTGACGAACGCGAAGAAGTGCGGCATCCCGACCGAAATCGCCGACCAGCTCCGCAAGGGCCACAAGAACACCGAGGGCATGCAGCAGAAGGTCTGCGCCATTGCCGAGCAGCAGCAACGCAGCCCCGCCGGCCCCAGCCTCGCTGATGTGCTCGGTTCCAGTTCGGCCCCCGAGGCGAATACCTCGGCCAAGAAATACGGCGGTACCACCTTCGATACGCTCAGCGGTAACGTGTTGCAGCGATGAACGGCGTTCCGATCAGCGACACGGCGCGGGTCGCTGATTCGACCGGCAATTGGGTCGACCGCCACGCGCCGCTGTGGACCCGGCCGTATCTTCGACTGGCCCGCTTCGACCGGCCGATCGGCTCCTGGCTGCTGCTGATGCCGTGCTGGTGGTCGGCGGCACTCGCTGCCGGCGTGGCGCACGATCTGTCGCGGCTGCCGTGGTTCTGCGCGCTGTTCTTCGTCGGCTCGTTCGTGATGCGCGGAGCCGGCTGCACCTGGAACGACATCACCGACCGCCATCTCGACGACAAGGTCGAACGCACCCGGTCGCGCCCGATCCCGGCCGGGCAAGTCACCGCCAAGCAGGCCGCTATCTTCATGGTCGGCTTGTGCCTGATCGGCCTCGTCGTACTGGTTCAGTTCAACGGCTTCGCGATCGCGACCGGCATCGCCTCGCTGCTGATCGTCGCCGCCTATCCGTTCATGAAGCGCATCACCTACTGGCCGCAATCGGTGCTCGGCCTTTGCTTCTCGTGGGGCGCGCTGATGGGGTTCGCCGCGACCTTCGGGCGGCTCGAGCCTGCAGCCATCATGCTCTATGCCGGTTCGATCTGCTGGGTCATCGCCTACGATACGATCTATGCCCACCAGGACGCCGAGGACGATCTGATGATCGGCATCAAATCGACCGCGCTGCTGTTCGGCGAGCGCACCAAGCCGGCGCTGCTGCTGTTCTTCGGCCTCGCCGTGCTGCTGATCGGCGTCGCGCTGATGCTGGCGGGTTCGGGCTGGTTCGCCTTCATCGGCCTCGCCGCGTTCGCGGCGCATCTGGTTCAACAGGTCGTCCGCCTCGACATCCACGACTCGCCGCTGTGCCTGAAGCTGTTCAAGTCCAACCGCGACGCCGGGCTGTTGCTGTTCGCCGGGTTGGTCGCCGACGCGGCCGTGCGGGCCGGGGCGTAGAGCGCCTCTCCGGCCTGCAACTACTCGTTTCATCGTCATTGCGAGCGAAGCGAAGCAATCCAGCGCCGCACGTGCAGCATGGATTGCTTCGTCGCTTCGCTCCTCGCAATGACGAGATACGTTGTATCTCTTAAGTCATCAGCTCCGCGCGATGATTTCGCGTTCACCCGCGAAGCTCTGCGGGGCGGCCAGCAAGTGGCCGGCGCGGCGGCGGACCAGGAAGCGCGGACGGCGCTTGCTGATGACGTGATGCCGGCGGCGGCGCTGGGCCGGTTCGCGCGGTTTCTCGTCGGGCAGCCGCGGCAGGCCGAAGATCTCGCTCCAGCTCTGCCAGGCGATTTCGATTTCCTCGGCATCGTCGCTGACGAACAGCGGCACCGACAACGACGGGTCGCGATGCAGCAGCACCAGCATCCGCGCGGCATCGCCGCTGTCATCGTCGAGGCCGCGGCAGCCGATGCCACGGAAGTCGCTGACGCGAACGTTGACGGCCATCCGCATGCCGCCGATGGCGCGGCGCAGGATCACCCGTTCGCGATGCAATTCGATCTGCCTCAGTCCGCCGTCGGCGCGCACATCGTGCGCATCGAAGCGGACCGGAAGAGAGAGTGGGTCGAGCCGCAATGCGCGGCTCGACCCGGCGGATGCACCGCCTGTTTGTATTTGACGCCTCACGGCTGCAATCTCCCCGCCGGAATTATGTTCCCGGTCGATGTGAGGGAGCTTGCCAGACGGGCTCCGAAATCCGCTTAAAAAGCTCGGTTAATCGAACCTGACCGGGGCTTCTTCACTGCGCATGATTGACAGAACCTTGGCCAGCATGATTGACGACATCTTGCGGCGATGCCGATAATCGAGCGGATCGCGGCGCTGCCGGGCGCTTGAAGTCGGCGCAGGGCAGGCACATCTTCAGAGAGGTTTCGATCAACTACGAGAACCGCCCCGGCTCTCGTTTCGAGCTTCTCCAGCTTTCGGGATTTTGGTTTGTCCTCCTCACCCAGCGCGCGCGTGACCTCGCCGGCTTCCCCGACGGAAGCGAATTCCGATCTGTTCGATCAGTCCGCATTGAGCGATCTGGCGCAACGCCTGGTAGAGGCCGCCAAGCGAGCCGGTGCCGATCAAGCTGACGCGGTCGCGGTCCGCGGCGTCTCGCACGGCGTCGAAGTACGCGACGGGCGGATGCAGGAATCCGAACGCAGCGAAGGCGACGATGTCGGCCTGCGGGTGATCGTCGGACAGCGCCAGGCGGTGGTCTCGACCAACGACATCAGCGGCGACGGCGTCGCGCGGCTCGCCGAACGCGCGGTGGCGATGGCCCGCGTCGCGCCGGACGACAAATATGTCGGCCTTGCCGACCCGGCGCTGCTCGCCCGCGACTTTCCCGATCTCGATCTGCTCGATCCCAATACACCGTCGACCGCCGAACTCGAACGCCGCGCCCGCGCAGCCGAAGAAGCTGCGCTCGCGGTGAAGGGCATCACCAAATCGGGCGGCGCATCGGCGTCGTCGGGCATCGGCGGTATGGTGCTGGTGACATCGACCGGATTCCACGGCCGCTTCCTGCGCTCCAGCCAAAGTATCTCGATGACGGCGATCGCCGGCGACGGCACCGGCATGGAGCGCGACTACGACTACACGGCTGCGCCGCACGGCGAAGACCTGATGTCGCCCGAAGAGGTCGGCCGCAGCGCCGGCGAGCGCACCGCGGCGCGCGTCGGGCCGCGCAAGGTCGAGACCTGCAAGGTGCCGGTGGTGTTCGATCCGCGCGTCGCCGGTTCGCTGGTCGGGCATCTTGTCGGCGCCGTCAACGGCGCCTCGATCGCGCGCAAGACCTCCTTCCTCAAGGACAAGATGGGCGCCAAGCTGTTCCAGGACGGCATCCGCATCGTCGACGATCCGCTGCGGAGGCGCGGGCTGCGCTCGCAAGCGTTCGACGCCGAAGGCGTGGCCGTGAAGCCGCTGGCGATCATCGACGACGGCGTCCTGACATCTTGGCTGCTGGACTGCGCCACTGCGCGCGAACTCGGCCTGACCACGACCGGCCACGCCCATCGTGGCGTGTCGTCGTCACCCTCGCCCGGCCCGTACAATCTGCATCTCGAAGCTGGCAGCCTCGGCCCCGACGAACTGATCGGCGATATCCAGCAGGGCTTCTACGTCACCGACCTGATCGGCTCCGGCGTCAACGGCGTCACCGGCGATTACAGCCGCGGCGCCGCGGGCTTCTGGATCGAGAACGGCAAGCTTACCTACGCGGTCAGCGAAGTCACCATCGCCGGACATCTGCTCGATATCTACAAGTCGCTGACTCCGGCGAACGATCTGACGTTCCGCTACGGCGTCAATGCACCGACGGTCCGGATCGAGGGGCTGACGGTTGCCGGGCGCTGATCTTCACGACTGGCCGAGCGAGACCGCAGCGCGCGACGTCGCGCTTCTCACCGAGACTGTCCGCGAAGCCGGCGCTCTGGCGCTGTCGATGTTTCGCACCGACGTGCGCAGCTGGACCAAAGCCGGCTCGTCGCCGGTGTCGGACGCGGACCTCGCCACCAACGACCTGATCCGCAGCAAGCTGCAAGCCGCCACGCCAGAATACGGATGGCTGTCCGAGGAAACCGCCGACGATTCCAGCCGCCTCGGGAAACCCCTGGTGTGGATCGTCGATCCGATCGACGGCACGCGCTCCTATCTCGCCGGCCGCGACGACTGGTGCGTCGCCGCCGCGCTGGTGGCGGACGATACGCCGATCGTGGCCGCCGTATTCGCGCCGGCGCGCGACGAATTTTATGTCGCCGTTCGCGGACAGGGCTCCACCCTCAACGGCGCGCCGCTGCGCGCCAGCACCGGAACCGGTTTTGCCGGAGCCAAACTCGCCGGACCGAAGCCGCTGGTCGAGCGTCTCGTGCTGCCGGGCGAAGCCAACGTGCAGCCGCGCATCGGTTCGCTGGCCCTGCGCATATGCCAGATTGCCGATCAACGTCTGGACATCGCATTCGCAGGTGGGCAAAGCCACGACTGGGATCTTGCCGCGGCCCATTTGATCGTGCACGAAGCGGATGGTAGATTGAGCACGGTCGAGGGCGAAACGATCGTCTACAACCGTCCCGAGCTCACACATGGCGTTCTGGTTGCGGCGGGGTGTGATCGCCACGCTGAGATCATCGCGTATTTCCGTGAACGCCGCCAGGCGCGCGAACGCGGTGCTTGAGGACTGACCGTCGAGCTTCTCCTGCTCGACGATACGACGGATCGGGATCGCGCTCGGGGACAGCGGCAGGGCGCCGCCGCGATGAGGAAAGTTTGATGGCGGACAATGCGCAGCAACTGCTCCACCTCGTATTCGGGGGCGAGCTGACAGATCTCGACAACATTACGTTCCGCGATCTCGACAAGGTTGAAATCGTGGGCGTGTTCCCGAGCTACGCGACCGCTTATGCGGCGTGGAAGGCGAAGGCACACCAGACGGTCGACAACGCTCACATGCGCTATTTCATCGTCCATCTGCACCGGCTGCTGGATCCCGACAAAGACGCGAAGTCGTCGCACTGACGATGTCGGTCGCCGACCACACGCGCGCTCCCGCAAGCACCTGCGGGGCGATCGATGGCTGACCCCTTTACGTCAGAGCGCCTGCCGCTGACCTTGCGCGCCTATCAAAAGCTATCCGCCGCAGTGGCGCCGCTGGCGCCGCTGTGGATCGAGCGCCGTCTCAAGCAGGGCAAGGAAGACGCGGCCCGCGCCGGCGAGCGCCGCGGTATCACCAACGACACCCGCCCTTACGGGCCGCTGGTGTGGATCCACGGCGCCAGCGTCGGCGAGGTGCTGGCGGCAGCCGGGCTGATCGAGCGGCTGCGCGCCCTCAACCTGCGCATCCTGCTCACCTCCGGAACACTGACTTCGGCCAATGTCGCCGCCAAGCGGTTTCCGCCCGACGTCATTCACCAGTTCATTCCCTATGACGCGCCGCGCTTCGTCGCGCGCTTCCTCGATCATTGGCAGCCTTCGCTGGCGCTGTTCATCGAATCCGATCTGTGGCCGAACCTGATCCTCGCTGCTTCGGCGCGGCGGATTCCGATGTTGCTGATCAACGGGCGCATGTCGCATCGCTCGTTTCCGCGTTGGCGCCGCGCTTCGGCGACGATCGGCGCGCTGCTCGGCCGCTTCGATATTTGCCTGGCGCAATCGGCGGTCGATGCCGAGCGCTTTTCCGTGCTGGGCGGCCGCAATGTGATCGCCACCGGCAATCTGAAGATGGACGTCGCGCCGCCGCCGGGCGAATCGGCGCGGCTT
>NZ_BADD01000097.1 GCF_000333455.1 Rhodopseudomonas sp. B29 | reverse complement strand
AACTCGACGGCTTCTTCGAAACCATGACGGCGGACGACAACATTTATCTCGGCTATCTCGCCTCGCCCAAGGGGCGCAGCTGGTTCTATTCGCTGAAAAAGCGCAAGCAAGTCGCCGACCGCTGGGTGAAGGCGCTCTCGATTTCAGCGCTCAAGCGTAGTCTGAAGATCATCGAATATTCAGGCGGCAACCAGCAGAAGGTGGTGGTCGCAAAGTCGCTGGCGCAGGAGCCGTCCTTAGTGATCTTCGACGAGCCGACCCGCGGTGTCGACGTGGGCGCCATCCCGCAGATCCATGCGTCGATCCGCGATCTCGCCAAGAGCGGCAAGGCGGTCGTCGTGATTTCCTCCTATCTACCCGAAGTGCTGGCTCTGTCCGATCGCGTGCTGGTGGCCCGCGGCGGACGGATCGTCGAGGAGATGCCTGCGTCCGAGGCGACGGAAGAAAAGATCATGTACGCCGCGATCCACTGAACGCAGGCGTGCCCGCCCGCAGCCATCAAGCCCCTTGCGAGAACCCATGCTTTACCCCGAGTCCGAGCGCGTCACCGCCGTCAAGCACCGCCTGTTGTCTTTCATGGACAGTCACATCTATCCGAACGAGGCGCGTTTCTACCAAGAGGCGGAAGAGCTCGGCCCCTGGAAGGTCTACCCGACCGTTGAAGAACTCAAGCCGCTCGCGCGCGAGCAGGGGCTCTGGAATCTATTTCTGCCCGACAGCGAGCACGGAGCGGGTCTCACCAATCTCGAATATGCCAGCCTGTGCGAAGTGATGGGCCGGTCGCATCTCGCGCCCGAAGTGTTCAATTGTTCGGCTCCAGACACTGGAAATATGGAAGTGCTGGCGCGCTACGGGACCGCCGCACATCAGGAGCGCTGGCTGAAACCGCTACTGGCCGGGGAAATCAGGTCGTGCTTCGCGATGACCGAACCCGCGGTCGCGTCCAGCGACGCCACTAATATCGAGAGCCGCATCGTGCGCGACGGCGACAGTTACGTCATCAACGGGCGCAAATGGTACACGACCAATGCCACCGATCCGCGCTGCAAGATCTGCATCTTTATGGGTAAGACCGATCCGGAAAATCCGAACAGGCATCAGCAGCAGTCCATGATCCTAGTGCCGATGGA
>NZ_BADD01000098.1 GCF_000333455.1 Rhodopseudomonas sp. B29 | reverse complement strand
ACGCGCGCACCTCAGGATGACGACTCAGCAGGTGCAGGAAGCGCCATTTCGATCGATGAAGCGCGCTACACGATCTTGATCGACAGATCCGGCAGGCCGTCGAGCTTGGCGAGCAGCACGTCGCCTTTCACCACCGGCCCGACATTCTCCGGCGTGCCCGAATAGATGATGTCGCCGGCTTTCAGTTCGAAGGCTTCCGACAGCTTGGCGATCTGCTCGGCGACGCTCCAGATCATCTTGGAAACGTCGGAGTTCTGCCGAATTGTGCCGTTGACCGCGAGCGAGATCGCGCCCTTGTCGAAATGGCCGGTCTTGCTGGCGGGATGGATCGGCCCGATCACCGCGGCATGGTCGAAGCTCTTGCCGATCTCCCACGGCTTCTTCTCCGCCGCCATGCCGTTCTGCAGATCGCGCCGCGTCATGTCGAGGCCGAGCGCGTAGCCATAGACGTGGTCGAGCGCCTTGTCGGCCGGAATGTTGGTGCCGCCGGACTTCAGCGCGGCGACGAGTTCGACTTCGTGGTGATAGTTCTTGGTCAGCGACGGATACGGATGATCGGCGACGCTACCGATCGCAGTCACCGCGCGGTTACCCTCGGTCTCCTCGCAGATCAGCCGCACCTTGCCGTCGTCGAGCAAGAGCGCATCGCCGACCTTGAGCGCCGCGAGGATCTCCGGATGCGGCAGGTACACGCGCTCGGCGTCGCCCGGCTCCTTGTTGGAGTCGAGCACGAAACTGGCGCCGTGATTGAGCTGGACGGGGCCGTTGGCGAACGAGCCGAGCCGCAGCTTCGGCCCCTGCAGATCGACCAGGATGCCGATCGGCCGGCCGTAGCTGCTCTCGACATTGCGGATGGTCTTGACCAGCTCCCGCATCGTGTCGTGCGGGGTGTGGCTCATGTTGATGCGAAACACGTCGGCGCCGGCCTCGAACAGCCGCCGGATCATGGCGCTGTCGGAGGAGGCGGGGCCGAGCGTGGCGAGAATCTTGATGCGGCGGAGACGTCTCATGGCTTGGCGGCCGGCGCTGCGGGCGGGGTCTGAGCAGGCGGCGTCGGCACACTCGCGCCCGGCGCAGGACTTCCGGGTGTGGGCTTGCCGGGCGTGGCCGGGATGCCCGGCAGCCCCGTACCTGGTGGTGGTGCGCCCGGCAGGCCCGGCAGCTTCTGGGTGTTGGTCTCGCTGCCCTCGGTGAGCTGCACCGTCCAGGCGCGCTGGTCGCCGGTGTCGACTTCGAAGAATCCGGTGCGGTCGAAGCCGCGCGCCAGGCAATTCTCGGTGCCCTTGATGGTGAATTCCTTGTCGCGCGAGCACATGTAAGCCTGACCCGACCATTCGCCGCCGCGGTCGTAGTCGAGCGCGTAGATGTAATAATAACGCGCCACCAGCGTGCCGCGCAGCAGCGTCTCGCAGCTTCGCGACGACACGTTCCACCAGCCCTCGGTGGTCCAGCCATCGACGTCCTTGTAGCCGAGCGCGATGCCGACGCGACTGGATGTGTTGTTGCAAAGCCGGAAGTCCGCCGCAGCCGGCGCGCTGGCGCCGAGCCAGAGCACGAGGCCGAGCAAAACCGCCAGCAGGGCAGAACGGGGCAGGCCGGCAGGACGGGAAAGGCGGGAATCGGCGAGGGTCATGCAGCCAAGCTATATCAATTGACGGGCGATTTCGCGTGACACGCCATGGCGTGTCAACGCCTCCGGTGATGCCGCAGTGCGGCAGGAGGGCTGGCTCTAGCGCGGCGATGTGGCAGAATCTGCGGCGACGCCCATCTTTAGACCGACGCGGCGCCCGCGCAGGCGCTCCCAGCAGCAGAACGAGGCCATCCATGGACGACACCACCCGCACCGAACTCGAAGCGGCCGCCTTTCGCCGCCTGGTCGCACATTTGCGCGAGCGGACCGACGTCCAGAATATCGATCTGATGAATCTCGCCGGTTTCTGCCGCAACTGCCTGTCGAACTGGCTCAAGGATGCAGCCGACGCCAAGGGCGTCGCGTTGAGCCGCGACCAAAGCCGCGAGGCCGTCTACGGCATGCCGTACGAGGAATGGAAGGCCAAGCACCAGAGTGCGGCGACGCCCGAGCAGCTCGCCAAGATGGCGGAGACTCACAAGCATTGATTCGTCGCAAGCGCGACGGCCACGGTGCGGCGAATTTTTGTGGGGCCGCTGTGGATGAACGCGAAGCCGCTTGACGGAACGCGCCGCGGCGAAGACTGTCGCGCCCGACACGCGGCGCGCGGCAACGCCCGGCCGCGTCCCATCTCACGATCATTTTCGATCATCAGTGTAAGGAGTGCACGATGGCCACTGCCGCAGCAGCCGTCCAGGATGATGTCGCCCATCGCTTCGCCAAGGACCAGCTCAAGGCCATCATCGAGCGCATCGAGCGTCTCGAGGAAGAGAAGAAGACGATCTCGGACGACATCCGCGACGTCTATGCCGAAGCCAAGGGCAACGGCTTCGACGTCAAGGCGCTGCGCACCATCATCCGCATGCGCAAGCAGGACGCCAACGAGCGCGCCGAGCAGGAAACCATCCTCGAGACCTACATGCAGGCCCTCGGGATGCTGTGAGGCTGCGGGCCCGCGACAAGGGCGGCGGCTGGCGGCCCATCCTTCGAGGCTCGCCAAAGGACGGTAAAGTCTAGTACTTGACCGAAACGTTGCGGCGCGCGAGCTGGTTCTCGAGCGCCTGGCGAAGTGTGGCGATATCGTCGACCTTTGCCTTGCGCAATTGGTGCACTTCGTCGGTGGTGAAGCGCGGTGCCGGCTTGCCGGCTTCGCCCCATGTCTGCAACACGTAGTTCAGCAGCGCGGCGGTCTCGGCGTCCGGCAATGCCGCGTTCGCGACGCCTGGCACCTGGACGAGATAGAGCCGCCCTTCGGGCAGGTCGGCGAAATGGCCGACAATGCCCGGAAACGGCGGGATCCGGCCGACCTTCGAGCCGAGGCCGTCGAGGCCGTGGCAGCCGGAGCAATGCAGCCGATACAGATAGTCCACGTTGTCCCCGGCGCGCGCCGGCCCTGTCGCGCAGAGCAGCAGGGCAATCGGCAGCATGAGGAAAACGCGGCTCATGGCATCAGCCCGGCTCGCAGTTTCTTCAACTCGGCATTGCCGATCGGCTCGGCGCGAACGCGCGCAACCTCGGCTGGGGCGAACTCGACCTTTGCGCCGTTAAGGCCGAACACGTAGCTGACGACCGCAGCGACCTGTTCGTCGCTCAATTGCCGCTGCGGCGGCATAGCGCTCACGATCGTCTCGCCATTGGCGAGTGGCAACAGTCCCGATAGTCCGGTGGTGATCACGCGCGCCGGATAGTCCGGCTGTCTGGCCGCCGCATTGGCGAGGATCGGCGACACCAGCGGCGGAGCCACGCCCGGCGCACCCACGCCGCCTGCCTGGTGGCAGGCTTCGCAGACCTCCGCAAACTTCGCCGCGCCGTCCTCGGCGACGGCGCAGTGTGCGCCCACCACAAGAAATCCCGCGGCCGCGGCCGCGCACATCGCCTTCATTTATCGTCCGCCACGCCGACCAGGACCGAGACCGTGCAATGGTACATGCTCGGGGTGTTTGCCATGCACCAGTTAATGTCGTTGTGGATGCCCATGCGGTAGCCGGGCCGCTCGCCGACATTGCCGTTGCACAGGCAACGGCCGCAGGTGGTCTTGCCGCAGCAGTCGTTATACGAAACCAGATAGTCCTTGCCGTCGGCCGGGTTGTGGCAGGTGCCGACCCAGGTGACCTTCGACGGCTCGGCGCCCGGCGGGCACGCCGATACGCTGCCGCCGCAGCACGAGCACAGAAAGCCATCGAGCGCACAGTAGCGCCAGTAGTCACAGTTGGCATCGGCCGGACCCGACGCCGGCGCGCCTGCCGCGAGCGCGCCGGAGGAGCGATCGAACGGCAGGACCGGGAGTAGCGCTCCGCCTACCATCAGCTTGCCGATCGTGCTCAGCGCTGAGCGCCGCCCGATCGACTGCGCGGTGCGGCGGAACGCGAATTCGGCGGCGCGGTCGAAGGCGGCCATCAGCCTGTCGGTGAAGATGTCTGACATCAGGCGTCTCCGGACTCAGCGAGTTGGCAGGTCGTGGGCGGCATGCGGCGCGCCGAGATAGGACTGGACCGACGCGACGCCGAGATCGCTGGCGTTGAACAGGCTTTCGAGCTGTTCACGGTTGTTGATCAGTCCCTTCGCCTTGACCACGCCGGCGCCGTCGATCAGCGCCGCATAGGGCAGCCGGCTGACGCGGAACGCCATGCCGAGGTCGCGCGACAGCACGAACGGGAAGGCCTCCAGTCGGCGCTGCTTGACGAAAGCCCGATGCGCAGCTTCGTCGCCATCACCGGCCAGCACGACGTCGAGCCAGGATTGTTCGGCGGCCGCGACCGACGACAGGATCGGCAGCAGCTTCTTGCAAACCGGGCAGGTCGGCGAAACGAAGAACAATAGCTGCGATCGCTGCGATGGCGTGCCGATCGCGATGGCCCGGCCGTCGAGCGCGGTGAGATCGAAGCGATCGACCTTGCTGCCGATCGCGGGGCCGGAGTCGGTCATCAGTGCGCCCATCGGCGCGATCCGCTCGAACAGAATTCCGACCTGGCGGGCCAGCGCGAACACGGCGATCGACAGCGCGATCACCAGGGCCCACAACAATGCGAACGCGACCATCATTCCGTCCATCGTGACCTCACGAATGCGAGTTGGAGTCGAGACGCCGGATCGCGGCGGCGGTGCCGATCATCTTCTCGGCGATCACAAGCAACAGAAACAGCACCGCAATCGCGAGTGCGCCGACCGTCATGTCGGCCCAGCCCAGGCTGCGCGGCGACTGCGGCAGCAGCAGCGCCGCTCCCGTCAGCACCAGCACGGCGTTGCGGACGACCAGTCCCCAGCTCACCGGCTGGCCGTCGCCCCCGCAGCCGCACTCGATCTCGGTGCGGCCGGCCCGCAGTGCGCCCACCATCGCCAGCGCGTACAGACCGAACAGCACGCAGGCGGTCACCGCGCCGGCGGCGCGGGTCCAAGGCAGCAGAAGACAGCAGATCGCCGCGATCTCTGCTGCGAGGAGCACCGGCGCGATCAACGGGACGGCTGCATCGGGGAGCAGGCGATAGTCGCCGAGATTAGCGACGTAGAGGCCGTAGCCGGACAGCTTCTCGACCGCGGCGCGCGCCAGCACCACGACGATCCAGCCGGTCGCGACCAGATACAACAGCGGATCGAGGTGCCAGCTCATCGCGGCGCCTCGATCAGGGCGGCCGTCTCGCCGAGCTTGATCTCTCCGCCCGGCGACACCCGACGCGACGCCGGATCGACCGACAGCCGCTCGATCTTGAGATCGACCGGATTGATGCCGAACAACATGTTCGGATCGGCCGCCGACAGCGTCAGCGATGTCAGGTTGGCGATCGGCGATCGCGCCAGCAGCCGCTTGCCGCGGAAATCGTAGGCCCAGATCTCGTTGCTCGGGTTCTTGTGCGCACCGTCGGTGTCGCCCGAGTGCATCAGGATGTAGGCGATGCCGGCTTTTGCGTCGACGGCGAACGGCTGGTAACCGCCCGGCGCCCAGCCGGTGGCATCCGCCGGAACCAGGTCGAGCTTTTCGGTGACGTTCGCAGTCTCGCCATCGAGCGCCATCCGTATCAGCTTGCCCTTGAAGCTGAGGAATACGTAGCCGTCCTGATCGCGCTCGGCATGGGTGAACAGAGGATCGGTGCTGGCGTCGAACAGTTTGGCGCTGGCCTTGCGTGCGGCCGATTTGAGATCGGCTGCGACCGTGTAGGTGCCGACCGTGCCGTCGCCGCACAACGTGCTGAACCGCAACGGGGTCGCGAGGGCCGGGTAGAGGCCGTAACAGCCGGGCGCTGGAACTTCGAGCTCCTGCTTGCTCGAGATATCGACGACGCTGACCGAGGTCGCGGGCGTCGCATTCTGGATCAGGAGCAGATTGCCGTCGCTCGAGCGCTGGAACAGGCTGCGATAGGGCAGCGCCTGGGCGCGATGGGTCGACACGGGAATCTCGTCGACGGCCCTTCAGGGTCTGGTTGTTGGACCCCCTGAATCACATCGGTGCGTTTGCCTCGGGTCAGCCGCTCGTAGAAAGTGGTGGCGATGTACACGAGATGCTTCTCGTGTGCCGCCAGCAGCATCCCGGCGAAGCCGGATTCCATCATGCCCTTCAGGCTCATGTCGGCGGCGTCGAGCACGTAGACGCGGCCGTCGACCATGTGCGGCAAGGCGGGGTCCGCAACATAGACCCGCTGCATCGCGGCCGGGATGGTCGTCGTCGACAGCGTGTCCGGCTGGAATTCAGCCGCGGCCGCCGAGGTGCTGCCGAGAAGCAGTACAGCGCACGCGATCCGGGCCGGCCGGAATGGAGATGCTGTCATCCCGTTGCTCCACTGGCACCTGTGAGGCGCCTGACCAAGTCTGTGTAGTCCCGGACGATAAGTCGGCCGCAACCCGGCCGGAATGATGCAAATGCATCACGGCTGCCGGGCGTCACTTCGCTCATCGCCACAGTTTCTCTTCGCCGATGAATTCGGTCCCCGGCAGCTTGCCGGGCTTGCTGAAGGCGTTCAGCACGTTGCGCATGAAGGTCGCGACGTTGTTGTCGCCGTCTCTGACCGGCAGAGCCTGGCTCCAGGCAATCGAGCCGATCGACAGGCAGGCGCCGTCCTTCGCGGTCGTGAAGTAAGTCATGTCGGCACGGATCATCGGATCCTGGGTGCCGCCGCGGCCGGGGAACGAGTAGGTGATTTCCTCGGAGACCAGCGGGTAGTTGTCGGAGTGGCCGTGCGAGGATGCGAGCAGCAGCGCATGCGGCGGGGTGCCGAGCGCGAGATCGTAGCGGTCGATCTCGATACCGGCGGCGCCGCCGAGGCCGAGCCCGAAATCGCCGATCTTCTCGGTGTCGCCGATGCCCTCGAACATCCAGGCCACGCGGCGATGGAACGAGTCGGGCATCCGTTCGAACGGCTGGCTCTCGTCCATGCCCTCCGACGTGAAGCCGACGCCGACGATCTTCTGCGGCGCGCGGCCGCGCGACCGCCACAGCCCCGACCGCTCGCCGGTCGAGACCAGATAGGCTTCGCCGGGATCGGCCTGCCAGGCGCGCGAGCCGTTGTCGAGCTTGCGCACCTCCATACAATGCGGCTCGCCTTCGCGCAGCCCCGACACCCAGTAATAGCCGTTGCCGCCCGCATAGATCACACGGCCGCCGCCGCGCAGATAATCCTCCGTCGCGTCCATCATCCGCTCGGAGTAGTATTCCGGATGGGTGCAATTGATCACGGTGCGATACGGACTGATCGCGTCCCGGCCTTCGGCGTGCAGATCGTGATCGGTGACGATCTCGTAGTCGAAGCCGGCGCGCTCTAGCCACCACAACAGCGACAGGTCGGCCGGCAGGCCCCAGGTCACGCCCGTGGCGGCGGACCGATGGCGCGGACGCACGTTGACGATCGGCCGGCGCCACGACGAGTAGCAACAGCCGGCGCCGTCGGAATGGTGGTCGTAGGTCGACAAGCCGAATTCCTGCAGCTTGTAGAAGTCGACGTCCTCTTCGGTGAAGATCGGCGTGTGGGCGGTGATTGCCTGGGCGATCGGCGCATCGAAGCCGAGGCGCTCGTTGGCATAGGCCAGATAGGTGAACGTCGGCATCAGCACGGCGATCGGCGCGCGGGGCTCCGCCGCCCGCACGAAGAACGGGATGTGATCTTCGGTTTCCCCGGCGCGCAGCCGTAGCGCATACACGCCGCTGCGGAGCGTCTCCGGCAGGCGCAGCTTGACCGTGGACGACCACAGGCAATCGGTCACGGTGTCGTCGTGGAAGACGATGCCGCCGTATTGTTTGGGATCGAGCCGGTAGCTGTCCTCGCGGCCGTTCCAATTCCAGCCGGTCATGCCGCGCACCGGCCGGTTGACGCCCTGCGCATGCAGATGATGCGGGCCGATGTCGACGATGGTGTCGCCGATGCCGCGATCGGTATAGCCGGCCGACGTGTCCCAATGCGCCCGGATCGCGTCGTGCGGCGGCAACTCGCCACGCGCCAGCGCTTCGACCGCATCAGGCGGCAGCGCCTTGTTGGCCACGCCGGCGCGGTCGATCTTGCCCGAATACAGCATACCGACGAAACGGCCGCGGCGGTCGTTCTCCTCGCTGGCGCCGGCCCAGAAGAACGGCACCGACGGACCGGGATCGGCGGGCGCAACCCGCATCGTTTCGATCACGCGTGAATCGTAGTCGAACGGCACCACCGGCCCGAGCAGCGAATTGTAGCGATTGACGACGCCGATCTGGTAGAGCCGGGCCAGCTTCGTGGTGGCGTCGAAGCTCGCGGCCACGAAGTACCAGGCACGCGGGCGGAGCGGCACTTCGGCCTGCACATGGTCGATCGTTGCTCCGGAACCGACCCAGAATTCCAGCCGGCCCGAAGTGTTGATGCCGAGCCCGTAGCCCTTGCCGGACATGATGTCCCATTTGGACAGGATCGCCTGCCGGCTGCCGCCCGGCTTGGTTGGAAAAATGAAGGCGTAGATGGTGAAGTCGCCGGTCGGTGCGAGATGATGCGCCGGATCGGCGACTTCCGCATAGGAGCCGACCTGGGTGAACTGCCGCCGGACGGCGATCGTGGCAGGCAGATCGCAATCGATCTCCTGTTCGACGAAGCCGGGTCCTGCGGGGTTTTCATCGCCATGGACGAGCCGCACCAGCTTCGCTTCGGCGACCTCGGTGCCTTCGGCGGAGACCATGAAGGAAATCGTGTGGCCCGCCTTGACCGACCAGGGATCGCAGTAACCGTAGAGCTTCTTCTCTGCCATGGCGTCGGTCTCAGCTTGCGAGCAGGTCGTTGACGCGGAGCAGGAACACCGCGTGATAGGCTTCGTCGAGAGTGTCGTAGAGCTTGTCGTCGACCAGCCGCGGCGGGTGGCCGGCCCGGCCGGACAGCGCCATCACCCGGTAGCGGCAGGTGCGCAGCGGGCCGACCCTGAGGATCGCGTACTTGTCCGGCATCTCTTCGCGGCGGAAGTAATTGAGCAGCCGGTCGAGCTTGTCGGAATGCTGACCGAGCGGCTTGGCGCGA
This sequence comes from Rhodopseudomonas sp. B29, assembly GCF_000333455.1. Lineage (GTDB taxonomy): Bacteria > Pseudomonadota > Alphaproteobacteria > Rhizobiales > Xanthobacteraceae > Rhodopseudomonas. The sequence goes on along the minus strand of NZ_BADD01000098.1, from coordinate 688 downwards.
TGCTCGGCGATCAGCTCCGGCGTGACCGTCGACTTCAGCGCGTCGCGCAGTCGCTTGTCGAACAGCCGCCGGTAGACCAGCTGCTTGTCTGCGATCTCGGTGGCTTCCTCGGGCATGACTTCGCCCCCTTTCTCCGTGCGTGCGGCGCGCCGTTCGCTCTTCTTGCGATTTCGAAACGCGCGGAACTGCGCCTTGATTCCGGTCAGACCGTCGCGCGCGGTGAGCGCCACCACGATCATCACGATGGTGATCAGCAGAATGCGCCCCGGCCCGAGGCCGATCAGCCCCTTGTCGATCAGCACCACGATGGCGGTGCCGAGCACGGCGCCTTCGGAGCGCCCCAGCCCGCCGATCACGATCATGGCGAACAGCAAGAGCAACTGATCCAGTGAGAACACAGCGAGCGAGATCGAGCGGTAAAACATCGCGTAGAACGCCCCGATCGCGCCCAGCGCCGACGAGGCGAGCACGAATACCCACCAGCGTGCGCGGCGATAATCGATGCCGATCGCCTCGGAGAACGCCTCGTCTTCGCGCGCGCTCTGCAGCAACAGGCCGAGCCGTTCGGTGTTGATGAGGCGAAAGACCAGCAGCGCGCACAGCAGCAGCGCGAACGCCGCGGCGAAGCCGAGCAGCAAGCCCGGACGGTGCAGATACCACTCCGCGGGAATGAAGGAATCGCACCATG
>NZ_BADD01000099.1 GCF_000333455.1 Rhodopseudomonas sp. B29 | reverse complement strand
CCGACCCGACTACAGCGCATCGCGGGCCCGCACAACATGGGCTGCGCCTGGCACGGTGCGGACAAGGCGATCATTTCTTGCCGGGGAGCTGCAGCGGGTTGCCGCTGCCGGAGGACTGGAACAGCCCC
>NZ_BADD01000100.1 GCF_000333455.1 Rhodopseudomonas sp. B29 | reverse complement strand
GCTACGACGATCTGGTGAACGGCAAGGAAGAGAAGATCGACGTCTCCAAGGTCGATGTATCGATGAACGGCATCGAGCTGCAGGACCGCGAATTCTTCGCCGCCATCCGCGAAGGCCGCGAGCCGAACGCCTCGGTCGCCCAGGTGCTGCCCTGCTACCAGGTGCTGCACGACCTCGACCAGCAGCTCGCCAAGGGCTGATAGCCAACAGCCTCTCCTCGTCATTGCGAGGAGGCGAAGCCGACGAAGCAATCCAGCCCTGTGCACTGAGCTGGATTGCTTCGCTCCGCTCGCAATGACGCGGATGGGGAGCCTTCCCTAACCGGCACCTCGACGAGGGCGGCCCCTTATTTCGGGCCTGCCTTTGAACCTTGTGCTTCCTTCATGGAACCATAGCTCTGACGAACGGGTTGTTCCGGGCGGCAGAGGAATGCGCCCTATCGGCGCAAGGAGGTTCGCATGACGAAGCACACCAGGCTGTTCGGCCGCGCCGTCGCGCTGGCCACGATCGTCGCCGTTGGCACGCCCTTGCTCGCGCCCGCCGAGGCCATGGCGGCCCCACGGAAGCCGGGAGTAACGACGCACCACGACATCACCGATTTCAGCGCTGCCAGGCGCCGGCATCATGTCCGCCGCGGCGGCAACGGCGGCAACGGCGGAGCGGCTGCCGCTGCGGCGTTCGCGGGCATCGTTGGTACCATCGGCTCGATCGCAGCCGCGCAGGCCGCGCGCGATGCCTACGAGGACCGCTATTACTACGGCGGCCCCGGCTACTACGGCGGTCCGCACTACTATGGCGGCCCCGGCTATATGGGTCCCGGCTACGGCTACTACGGCCGCGGCTGGTGAGGGCTGGCGGTCGAATAGGAACGCCGGACGCCCTCGAGACTTGCGACCAGGACGCGTAGCATTAACGCGATCGCCATCAAGTTGCGTTAGGCTATGACATGACTGATTCGCTGGACCGCCTTTATCAAGCCGTCCTCGCGGCGCGGGATCTCGATCCCGCGACGTCGCGGACCGCGCGGCTGTTCCAGCACGGCTCCGGCAAGATGGCCAAGAAGCTCGCCGAGGAAGCGATCGAGGTGGTCATCGACGCGGTCAACGGCAATCGCGAGGCGGTCGTTCGCGAAAGCGCGGACCTTCTCTACAATCTGACGGTGCTTTGGGCCGCGGCGGGCGTCCGCCCGGATGACGTCTGGGCTGAGATGGGCCGGCGTGAGAACCTGCTCGGCATCGCCGAGAAGCTGCCGAAGTCACGGCTGAAGCTGGTGAAACCGGGCCCTGCGGCTCGCGCCGGGCGGCGACCGATCGCCGCAGCCGATACAAGGGCTCTGCGCAAGCGCCACTAAGCCGCCTCCGGGCATAAGCATCGCTCCCGATGAGTCGCCATCGGCCCGCTGCGCCAAAATATGGCCATCTCGGGCCGAACCGTATCGTCATATGTCTGGCATGGACAAATCGGCCGCGGGGTGGTTGATCGCCCATCATGCTGCGTAAAATCTATGATTGGTGCATCGACGCGGCCCACAAGCCCTATGCGCTGTGGGTGCTCGGTATGGTCTCCTTCGCGGAGAGCTCGTTTTTTCCGGTCCCGCCGGATGTGATGCTGATCCCGATGTCGCTGGCGCGGCCGGAGCGGGCGTGGTTCTACGCCGCGCTGTGCACCGCGACCTCGGTGGCGGGCGGCATCGTTGGCTATGCGATCGGCGCGCTGCTTTACGATTCGGTCGGCCACTGGCTGATTCAGCTTTACGGCTATGGCGACAAGGTCGAGGCGTTCCGGGCCGGCTACGCCCAGTGGGGCGCCTGGATCATCCTGCTCAAGGGTCTCACGCCGATCCCCTACAAGCTCGTGACCATCACCTCGGGCTTCGCCGGCTACGACATCTGGCTGTTCATCCTGTTCTCGATCATCGCCCGCGGCGGCCGGTTCTTCATCGTCGCCGTGGTGCTCAACCGCTGGGGCGTGACGATCCGCGAGCAGATCGAGAAGCGATTGACGATGTGGGTGTCGATCGGCGCCGCCCTGCTGGTGCTGGGCTTCGTCATCGCGTTGAAGCTGGTGTGAGGACGCGCACGACCAGCAAGGTCGATAGAATGGCGGCTCGGCCGGCGCGACATCTGGACTTGGCTCGATCCTGCGTCGTCGCAATCGGTTTGCTTCTGCCGGGGGCCGCGCTGTCTCAGACAGCGCAGCTTGCGCCCGCCGACACCCCGCCACCCGCGGCAGCCCCTGCACCGCAACCGCGAGAAAACTCCGGGCTGGTCAACGAAATCGAGAAACTGATCAAAAATCCGTCGTCGATCCTGCCGGACCTCAAGCTCGGCAGCGACGACAAGCCGCCAGCCGCACCGGCCCCGGCGCCGCAGGTCACGCCGCCTGCGCCACCGCCGCCCCCTGTAGCGGCGCCGGCTCCCTCGCCGCCCGCCCCTCCGGCGTCTTCAACATCGCTGGTGCCGGGGCTCGTTACCGGACGTCAGCCGTGTCCGGCGACTGGCAATGGCGACGACTGCAAGGCAGCCGCGGACACATTATGCAAAGCCAAAGGCTATCGAGGCGGCCGCAGCCTCGGCGTGGATGCCACCGAGAAATGTTCGGCCAAGCTGCTGATCCCGGGCCGCGCACGGCAGCCGGGCGATTGCAAGACCGAGAACTACGTCACCCGGGCGTGGTGTCAGTAACCCGAGCGACACGGCGGCCCACTCGCAATTTCACGCGACGAAAATTGCGACCACGCATGTGAGTCCGCAAACCGGACACTTGGGCGCAGCCGCTGACAAATTTGCCGACGCTGTCTTGCGAAGCGAAGGCCCGCTTGCTTTGGTAGCGCCCCGATCGCGGTGCAGCACGTCCCCGGCATGCCGAGCGCCGCCAACAACCAGAACGCCTCGAGGAGAACTGTCGCAATGTCCATGCCTGCATTGTTCAAGGGCCGGCTGTCGATCCCTGTCATCGGCTCGCCGCTGTTCATCATCTCGGTCCCCGACTTGGTGATCGCGCAGTGCAAGGCCGGCGTGGTTGGTTCGTTTCCGGCGCTGAATGCGCGGCCGGCTACGCTGCTCGACGAATGGCTGCATCGCATCAAGGAAGAACTCGCCGCCTACGACAAGGCGCATCCGGAGCGGCCGTCGGCGCCGTTTGCCGTCAATCAGATCGTCCACAAATCCAACAACCGGCTCGATCACGATCTGGCGCTGTGTGAGAAGCACAAGGTGCCGATGATCATCACCTCGCTCGGCGCCCGCGAAGAGCTGAACCAGGCCGCACACGGCTGGGGCGGCATCGTGTTTCACGACGTCATCAACCAGAAATTCGCCCACAAGGCGGTCGAGAAAGGCGCCGACGGCCTGATCCTGGTGGCGGCCGGCGCCGGCGGCCACGCCGGCACGCAGTCGCCGTTCGCCTTCGTGTCGGAGACCCGCGCCTGGTTCGACGGCCCGATCGCGCTGTCGGGCGCCATCGGCAACGGCCGCGCCATCCGCGCCGCGCGCGTGCTCGGCGCCGATTTCGCCTATGTGGGCTCGGCCTTCATCGCCACGCACGAAGCCAACGCAGTGCCGCGCTACAAGGAAATGATCGCCAGCTCGGCGGCCGAAGACATCGTGTACTCGAATCTCTTCACCGGCGTGCATGGCAATTACTTGAAGCCGTCGATCGTCGCCGCCGGCATGGATCCGGACAATCTCGAAGTCTCCGATCCGACCAAGATGAACTTCGGCACGGATGAGTCCGGCGAGCGCAGCAAGCCGAAGGCCTGGAAGGAAATCTGGGGCTCCGGCCAAGGCATCGGCTCGATCACCGGCATCACCGGCGTCGCCGAACTCGTCGCCCGCTTCAAGCAGGAATACGACTCCGCCATCGATCCGCCCCTGTGAGTTCGTGGATGGGATGTTGGGGTAGCTGATATCAGCTTATCGCCCGTGTCGCCCTCACCCCACCCCTCTCCCGCAAGCGGGAGAGGGAACCGGCCCGCCGTGCGGCGATGCTTTGACTCTTCATTAGCGCAGGTTGGACAAAGGCCCCATCGGCACGTCCAGCGCGCCCCCCTCCCCGCTTGCGGGAGAGGGTTGGGTGAGGGCGCTCCAGGCAGTGAACTTAACTACTTCGTCCGGCGGGGAAAGACGCGTTAGCACTGTGCCCAAGCTACGCTAGACCGGCCGTGGCCGCGGCGGCAGCAGCACGTCGAACAGCGTCGGGCCGGTCTTGGCGAAAGCGCCTTCGAGCGACAGCAGGCGGCGGCGGGTGACGCTGCCGCCATTGTAGCAGGTGCCGCCGGTGTCACCGGCAGTCTCGAGCGCGCGGTGGCACGGCACGATCACGGCGAACGGATTATGCCGAACGGCACGCCCGACGGCCTGAATTGCGCCGGAGGCGCGCAGCTTGCGGGCGATGGCCGCAAAGGTCGTGGTCTCGCCATGCGGGATGGTGCGCAGCGTCTCGTAGACGCGCTGGTCGAAGGCCGCCACGCCGCCGAGATCGAGCACGACGTCGGAAAAATCCCAGATCTGACCGCTGAGCGCGGCCGCGACCCCCTCGATGGCGGTCTCGATACCGACCGCCGGCCGGCTCTCGCGTGCGCCCGGAAATTGCCTGAGCAACCGGCCTCGCGTCTGGAGTTCGCGGGCCTCCGCAAGCTGAACGGCGAGGACGCCGTCATCGCTCCAAGCGATGCCGCAACGCCCGACCATCGAGTCGAAAATCGTGTACGCAACCCCAGCCATGGGTTGGACTATACCAACCACTTGGAACTGCGCATCCGAAATGTGAAGAAAGTGTTAACAGCTGCGCGGTCTGCCGCCATTGCCGGATGCCGGGTCTTCTGGCGTCTCACGCCCCGGCAGGCCAGGTGCCCATCCCGGCCGCGTCGCCATGTCCGTCATGTCGCACGATCGACCCTTGGCGGCGCGCTTGGTCTCGGCTAGATCAAACGGGTCGGTGCGGCCCAAAGCCCACCCCGGCACGCGGGCGTAGTTCAATGGTAGAACGGCAGCTTCCCAAGCTGCATACGAGGGTTCGATTCCCTTCGCCCGCTCCAGCCCAGTTGCGCCCGCCCAGCTTTCTTCCCGCCCTGCGCCGAACGCATTGCGCTCCGCTTCCCACAGCGATCCTGATTGATCGGCGTCAACGTCGGCGTCTTCGGCCGGGAGGAAGCTTTCCCGACTGCAGAGACATCTGCAGAGGGGTGAAGACCATGATGAGCTATGACATCCTGCTGCTGGCTGCTGCCGCGCTGTCGACGGTTTTGATTTTGTTCGGCGTCGTGATCTGGGGCGACTTCGAAGATCACCACGAACACGCCAAGGTCAACGTCTCGACCAGGCATCACGCCGGCTGACGGCCCGCGACCTCATCATAGGCCGCGCCGATTGCGAGGCGCGGCTTCGCAGCCGCCAACTCGGCGTCCGCTGTTGCGATGCGGAAATCGCCTCCGCTTCAGCTCAGGTCAACGTTGTTTGCTTACCGCGTCGCCAAGGTCGCGCTTGATGGTCTCGAGCAGCGAGGCGAGTACATCGTTCTGCGGCGGAGCGGACTGGCGCGGCCCGGCAGCAAGTTGAGAGATGAACGCCGGCCGCGGCGGAACCATCGGGGGCGCCGTAATTGAAGTCAGCTTGTCCTGCCTGACGGCGCGTGTCGGACCGGCGGGCGGCCAGGCATGAGCTTTTGGCTCGCGACCAACGGAAGGGAGAGAGATAGCCGTGATGGGGGCGCTCGGCCGAGGGATCGGTCGGGATATGGAAGGCTGCGCCGACGGCGGAGGCGGTACGGGCGGAGCAGATCGCGCCACATCAACCCCTGCGGTGATCTCGCCTTTACCAGCGACCGCGGGGCGAGCAAGCATATCCCGCGGCACGGCAAGAGAAGCGCCGCGCGGGCGCCGCGGGATTTCGGGCGGCACTAACAGCGGCGGAGGCTCCGGAGCCGGCGGCGGTGGAAGGCCGGCGCTGCCGCCGACCGCCGTGACGAAGTCGCCGTACAGCACATCCTCATGGCGCCCCATCAGCCACAGCGCAGTCCAATAGACGCCGGCGAGCACAATCAGCGCCAGAATGCTCAGCTCAAGCATCCCCGGCCTCCGTTAGCCGGCCACCGAACTGATCACTTCCAAGCCCCGGAATCAGGACCGCAGAAGCAATCTGCACAACCAGCCCTGTTTTGCTCGCCCAACTAACAGTCATCTGCAGCCCCCTTGGAACCGATTGATTCCGGAACAAAAGCCGAGGCGCAAGCAAATTCTAGTAGTTGACCGAGGTCACACAGGTCGTCGGAAACAACAACGCCGGGCGAGATCGCCCGGCGTTCGAGGTCAGCTAACAAATGACGGCTCGGCGACCGCCGGCCGCTGCCCGCTCAGCGGGTGATCAGCACCGGCAGGCCGAGCATGTGGGAGAACGGCGCCGGATCGTTGATCAGCTTGGTGGAGCTGTTCTGGTTGGCGGCCAGCTGCGAGAACGGCTTCTGTGACTTCGCCAGCGACGACCACGGTTTCTGGCTGGACGCCAGCGACGAGAACGGCTTCTGCGAGGCCGACAGCAGCGGGCCGAACATCGACGACAGGAAGAAATTCGGCGAGGTCAGCTCCGGGAAGATGCCGCCCAGCGTCGTGCGCGACGAGGTCAGCTCGCCGCCGATGGTGCTGCTCGAGCGGCTGCTGTAGCCGCCGGAAGCATCACGCACCGGGCCGAAGCCCTTGAGAATCGCGTCGGCCTGACCGCCTTTGCCGAACGGAGGATCGACCAGCACCGTGGTACCATCCTTCAGCTCGGCGTTATCGAACGAGGCGGCTTTCAGCGCCGCAACGGCCGCCTGGGCCTTCTTGGCGTCGTCGTAAATCTTGATGATCTGAGTCATACTTACCTTCCTCGACGTGGATGTGCTGATTGGGTTTTCAGTCTTCGACCGAAGGCTCGGCCACGCCCACAAGCAATCTGGCATATTTTCGCGCTGCGACAAGCCCCCTACGGCATAGACTTACCGGTGACAACGCGTCGCAATCGGCGTGGTCACTAGCGCGTAAATAACAGCTCAAAGCTACAAATCGCTCTTCACGAGGCGCTCTGGTAGTTCACGAATGCGTTGACCGGTAGCATGGTATAGGGCACTGCAGATCGTCGCGTTCGTGCCCACGTTGCCGAGCTCGCCCAAGCCTTTGACGCCGGCCGGATCGAGTTTGTCGTCGGTCTCGGGAAGCAAAATCACCTCGACTTTTTTGACATCAGCATTCACCGGCACGAGGTAGTCGGCGAGGTTGTCGCTGATGTAGCGGGCTTTGCGGAGATCGGTCTCGGACGCCTCGCGCAGCGCCGAGGACAGAACCCAGATTATCCCGCCTCGACCAGCTCGGCGCCATAGGCGGTCGGCAGGTCGGGCGACTTCCACTCACCGAATTCCTCGATCCCATTGGCGCCGAGGCGGTCGAAGGCTTGGGTCGGGTCGGCCTGTTACGGAACTGGCGCGCCGCCGCTCAGGTAGGCGCCGATCGAATTGACCGCCCTTGCCGGCCGCAAGCCGGCCGTCATGTCGTTCGCGATCCGTCTGAAGGCTCCACCGAGGCTGAAAGTTGTGCGGGTGCGAGTCTACGCCTCGCCGACAACAACGGCTGCCGCAGGTCGTTCCGGTCCATTCGGCTCACGCGGCGGTAACGTCACCGGTTTGACGCAACTTCGTGCAATCGCTCCCCGCCGATTTTGCCGACACAGTTGCGTTGCCGGAACAAGCCGCGGGTTCTTGCGTCTGTGACCGACACGGGAGAGGACAGACATGGAAAGCGTTGCAAGTACGTCTTGGTGGGCCGCCGGCGTGCTTTACCAAATCTACCCGCGCTCGTTTCA
>NZ_BADD01000101.1 GCF_000333455.1 Rhodopseudomonas sp. B29 | reverse complement strand
GTTGCAATCAGCAGCCCGCCGAGGCCGAGCGTCCACCATAGGGGCCGCTTGTCGTCCAGTCTGCGCTCGCGGCGCAGCGATTTCGGATTGTAGATGCCGCGCCAGGCCAGCCAATGACGGCGACTGAACGGCGGCCGGGCGCGATGCCAGACCTGGTCGCCGCTCGGCTTCAGGGTCCATTCGTCCGGCCTGCGGCCGATCTCGGCGTGCGCCATCAGCGGCTTCTCGGCCATTGCTATTCCCGGGTTTCGTCGAGGAGGCCGCCCAGCCCGCGCGGACGCAGCACCAGAACGAGCACGATGAAGGCGAACTGCACGATCAGCACGTAGCGCTGGCCGAGGAACGGGATGACGCCGGTCACCGCCTCCAGAAAGCCGATCAGAATGGCGCCGAACACCGCGCCCGGCACCGATCCCAGCCCGCCGAGCAGCGCGATCGTCAGTCCCTTGATCAGCGGCGTGACGCCGGCGCTCGGATTGACGAAGATGCTCTGCGACAGCAGCACTGCGGCGAGACCCGCCAGGGCGCCGGTCAGCATCATGATCGGCAGCGCCGTCCACCTCGTCGAGATGCCGCACAGCGCCGCGCCTTCGGTGTTCTGCATCACGGCGCGGATTTCGAGGCCACGGCGGCTGACCCGCAGCCACAACAGAACCAGCCCGAGCAGCACGATGGTGGTGACGATGGTCACCGCCTGGTCGATGCGCACCGGCAGCCCGAACAGGTTGAACCGGCCGATGCCGAAGATCCGCGGCAGCGCTTTCTGCTGCGGCCCGAAGATCCACAGCAGCGACTGCACGGTGGCGAGATTGATCGCCAGCGTGATGATCAGGCTGCGGACCGCGAAGTTCGGCTTGTCGTGGATCGGCAGGAAAGCCACCAGATAGATCAAGACGCCGAACACCACGCCGGCGAGCATGCCGATGGCGACCGTGAAGCTCGCCAGCGCGATGGTGCCGTCGAGCCCGGTGCTCCACGCCTTGATCAGCGGCGCCACCGCGTCGGCGGCGAAGTAGGCGGCGTAGCCGGCGATCGCGAAGGTGGCGCCGTGCGCCATGTTGACCATGCCGATGCTGGACCACACCAGCGAGATGCCGATGGCCATCAGGGCGTAGATCGCGGCGAGATAGAGGGCGTAGACGACCAGCGTTGCGTCCATCACTCGAGCCCCACATGGCCGACTTCGCCGCGCAGGCGGCCGGCGTGCATGCCCATCATCCGGGTCACCGAGCCGGTCAGCAGCGAGACGTTCTGCTCGGCGATCACCATGGCCTTGCCGTCGAGCGGGATGTTGGCGAGCGCGTCGATCACCCGGCGCGAGACTTTCGGGGCGAGGCCGAGCGTCGGCTCGTCGATCAGATACAGCCGTGCGTCGGACATCAGCGCTCGTCCGATCGACACCATGCGGCGTTCGCCGCCGGACAGCTTGCCCACCAGCGAGTCCTGCNCACATCGAGTGCG
>NZ_BADD01000102.1 GCF_000333455.1 Rhodopseudomonas sp. B29 | reverse complement strand
CTATTGCGAGTCGATGTGCGTGTTCCTGCTGCTCGCCGGCAACAGCCGTCACGTGCCCGAAGGCTGCGTTGGCCGATGCCGTGGGTGCTGGCGGTGGCCATTCCCGGAAGTATCTTGGTGACCTGGCTGCGCAGGCG
>NZ_BADD01000103.1 GCF_000333455.1 Rhodopseudomonas sp. B29 | reverse complement strand
CCCGATAGGTGGTCTTGTCGTCCGACTGGTTGGAGCGCGAACCCGCAAGCCGGCTCTCGGTGGTCTGCTCGGCCCAATCGTGGCGGATGCCGAGCGTGGCGCGCCAGCCGCCCAGGCTGATCTGATCCTGCGCATACAGCCCGGTCTGGTTCAGCGTCTGGCCGCTGTCGATGAGCGAGGCGAGCGAGCCGACCGGCTGATTGTAATGCGGATTGACGACGTCGAGCGAGGTCGCGCCGCCGAGCTGATAGACCCAATTGCTCAGCGTGTTCTGATAATCGACGCCGGTGATGACCTTGTGCTGCAGCGCGCCGGTGGCGAAATCGAACTGGGCGCGATTGTCGGTGGAGAGGCCGCCGACGTCCTCGATCGATCGCAGCGCCCAGCGCGGGATCGTGCCGGTCGCGGTGAGCGGCCCGCTCATCTGCAACGACTTGAAATCGATGTCGACATGCGAATAGCGCAGGCTCGACTTGACGCTGACGACCTCGTTCAGCCGTTTGTCGAACTGATAGCCGATGCCGTACTGCTCGCGCTCGAACGAGTCGAACCCAGGATCGCCGACGTTGAGCTTGGAATTCAGATACGGCCGGTACTGCAGCGGCGCCAGCGAGGTCGGGTACAGCGAGTTGAAATAGCCGCCCTTCGGGTCTTTCTGATAGTAGCTCTGGACGGTGAAGCGCGTATCCATGTCGGGCGCCCAAGTCAAAGCCGGCGCGACGGCGAAGCGCTGCTCGTCGACATTGTCGTAGCGCGTGCCCGACGAACGGCCGATCGCGCTCAGGCTGTACTGCCAATGCCCGTCCTTATCGAGCGCCCCCTGGCTGGTGATGCCAGACTGGATGCGGCCATAGGTGCCGCCCTCGACGCGGACTTCGTTGTACGGCACCGCGCTCGGCATCCGGCTGATCTGATTGACGAGACCGCCCGGGCTGGTCTGCCCATACAGCACCGCCGACGGCCCCTTCAGCACCTCGACGCGGTCGAGCAAAAACGGATCGATCGCGGTGTTGGCGAAGGCCTGGCCGCGCGGCAGCTTCAAGCCATCGAGGAAGCTGACGTAGTTGGTCGCGGTGCCGAACGCGCCGAAGCCGCGGATGAAGACGCTGTCGTAGCGCGCATTGGTGTCGGCGTCCGACAGCACGCCCGCGCTGTAGCGCAGCGCATTGGCGACCGTCTGGACGTTCTGGTCGTCCATCTGACGGCGGGTGATGGTCGAGATCGACTGCGGCGTCTCCAGCACAGGCGTGTCGGTCTTGGTGGCGGTCGCCGTGGTCCGCGCGACATAGCGATCGGAGCTGTTGCTCGGGTTGACGGGCCGCGCCGCGGGGGTCGCAGGCTCACGCGCCGGTGTCCGCGCCGGCGCGGCGCGCTGGACTGCCGGGGTGGAGGGCGCACGGCGCGCGGCACGGCGTTCGGCGGGTTGCACGGTGACCGGCGGCAGCGCCACCGCGGCTTCGCGCGCGCTCTGCGCCAGCGCTTCGGAGCCGCCGCTCAACGACAGCGCCATCGCGACACCGACGACAATCTTGTTCTCGTTTCCCATCCGCTATCCCCCAGCTACCTCGCCTCGAGGCGGCCGGGAAATAAACGGGACGGGACCGTCCTGTCCAGATCGATTGCCAAGCGATTGCAAATCTGGGATTGGAATTGCTCGAAAGACTCGCCGCGTCGTGGCGACCACCAGGGGTCTCAATGCCGACTTCGACGATCACTTCCAAAGGCGGCCGCCCGCGCAAAGAGGATGTCGAAGCCAAGTCGCTCACATCATCGAACGG
>NZ_BADD01000104.1 GCF_000333455.1 Rhodopseudomonas sp. B29 | reverse complement strand
CGCGCCATCGAGTCGATCCGCGAAGCCATCGACGAAGTTTCGCCGCAGAAGGCCGAAGTGACGGTCGAGACCTAAGCGGAGGCCTAGCGGCGACGCGCGGCGGCCACGCACCAGGCGATCGCGACCAGCGGCGACGCCAGCGCAATCCAGCACAGGCTCCACCACACGCCGCCCTCGCCGATCAGCGCCGACAGCAGCCCGAACACGGTCGCCCCCGCCAGCGCGATCGGCCATTGCCATTGCCTTCGGAGCGTGCTCATGCGGCGAGGCTCCCCGCCTGCGGCGCTACCTCACGACGCGGGCGCTTCGCCCCCCACAGATACAGGCCGCTGATCAGGACGACGATCGTCGCAATGTCGAGCAGTGCCCAGATGATCTTCAGCGGCAGTCCGCCATAGTCGCCGAAATGCAGCGGCTGCGACATGAACAGCGCGGTCGCGTACCACGGCATGTCGCGCACCGAGACGATCTGCCCGGTCGATGCGTCGGCCAATGCCGGCTTGAGGATGCGGCTGGTGATCGGCGTGTTGCCGGTGAGAAAGATCGCGACGTGCGACGGCGTGGCGAACGGCGTGCCGGGAAACGCCACCGTCATCACGTTCATGCCGGGCACCGCGGTGCGGACCTCGCGCAGCACGTCGTCGATCGACGCACGCTGGCCTTCGCTTGCCGTCGGCTTCGCCTGCGATGCCATCTCGACGAGCTGATTGGCCTGCCAGGCGAGCTCGATCGGCGCCGCCAGCGTGTTGATGACACCGGTGAAGCTGACGACGCCGAACCAGGCCAGCGTCACGATGCCGAGCAGATTGTGCAGGTCGAGCCATGTCCGCCGCCGGCTGCCGTCGGCCCGGACCACGCCGAAGTCGAGACGTCGCGTGAACGGACCGTACAACACCACGCCGGACACGATGGCGACGACCAGCAGCAACCCCATCGCGCCGAGAAACAGCGTGCCCGGCACGCCGCCGAACAGATCGAGATGCAGCCGCGTCATCACATACAGGAAGCCCTCGTTGGGCTGCGGGATCTCGATCTGTTGCCCGGTACGGGTGTCGAACACCTGATAGTGAAACGTGGCCGGATCGGCCGTCATCGCGGCCGCGGTCGGCACCTTCAAGATCGGATGATCCCGATCGTAGAACAAATACGGCACCACCTCGCCCGGCCGCGCCGCCAACGCCTGCGCGATCATCGAGTCCACCGAGGCCGCGCCGGGCGCCGCCGTGGTGGCCGCGAGCTGCAGATCCGGACCGAGCTCGTCCTTGAAGATCAGCGGCAAGCCGCTAAGGCACAGCAGCAGCGCGAACAGCGTGCAGATCAGGCTGCTCCAACGATGCACCCAAACCCAGGCTCGGACGGCGCGCCGCGTCATCGGCGGCGCGCCTTTCTGGCCTCGATCCTCACCACCGGTACTTCAGCCCGGCCAGAACCGTCCGGCGATTGCCGAACTGGCAGTAGTATCCCGACGAGCAGCTCGAATAATATTCCTTGTCGAACAGATTGTTGACGTTGAGCGTCAACGACGTGCCCTTCAGGCTCGGCGCCAGGTTGGCGAGGTCGTATTTCAACGCTGCATCCACCACCGTGTAGGCCGGCGTGCGCAGCGTGTTGGCGTCGTCGCCGTAGCTGTCGCCGACGTGGCGGATGCCGCCGCCGAAGGTCAGGCCGGTGACCGGGCCGGACTGGAACGTATAGTTCGCCCACAGCGAGCCGAAGTAATCCGGCACGGCCTGCGGCCGGTTGCCGATGATCGAAATCGTCGTGGACCGCGCGACGCGGGTGTCGAGGAAGGTCAAGGCGCCGACCAGCTCGAGACCGTCTGTGACGTTGCCGCGGGCTTCGAATTCGACGCCCTTCGAGCGGATCTCGCCCTGCTGCACGTTGAAGCCCGGCACGGTCGACGGCGTCAGCACGTTCTGCTGGCGGATGTCGAACACCGACGCGGTCAGCAGGATCGGCAGGAAGGTCGGCTGATATTTGATGCCGCC